>CAJBZC010000196.1 GCA_903959965.1 uncultured bacterium | reverse complement strand
GTTAAATGTTTCTGTATCGGAGACCTTCACTGCACAGAGCATGGCACGGGGCTTGCCGTCTTCGATAAAGAGCTGTGGTCTGTCCAGCAATGAAACTACCTGCAATTGACCATCCTCCCAACGAAGCTCGTTCCTGGATACCAGGGGGCTTTTCGCCAATGTCCAGTCCGTTCCGTTCTTCGATTCGAAAAGCACGAGCGAGGCTTTGTTTTCGAATGATCTAGATAATTTATCAGGATCGGTATGTGTTTCGCCGCTGGCAACGGCTTTTCCCGGACGTAGGAAGACGCTGTGCATGTCTTTTACGATCGCCCGATATTTCCTGTCCTGATACCACACAAAAGGATCTTCGGCAGGGAACTTCACACCCTCCAGCTGGAAGATCGGTTTCGGTGATTTCACAAACGGACCCATGGGCGAATCTGAGCTTGCTACACCATGGAGGACGTTACCGCCAAATGGCATCTCACCTTCCCCCACGCCTTTGTACATGATCAGGAATCGTCCGTCTTTCCCCCTGCAGACACTGGGATTACTGGTCATCAAATGGTCCCACTTGCCAATAGAAACATCCACAACAGGCTTGTCTGACCGCTGCCAGGGGCCAAGGGGGCTGGCTGCAACGGCAACGCCAATCCGCTGATGATTCCGGTGATCCCACCATTCGCCGTTGCCATGGTTCCCCATGTAATACAGGTAATATTTACCGTCGAATTTCTGAATGTTCGGGTTATGTGTGACATCACTATCCCAGTAGCCCTTTTCTCTTGCCGGCAAGATGACCTTCAACGGTTTAAAAGGACCCGTCAGATGATCGGAGACGGCCAGTGCTATTTCACTATGCGTTACCCACCCCTTGAACCCTTCTGTCGAGGGCCATCTGCTGTAGAACAGGTAATACTTTCCATCATCGCCCCTGATCAAACTGCCACACCATACCAAATAGCCGGGATCCGTGAACTTGCTGACCCTGGGTATGGGCTGCAGTGCTTTTGTGAAGTCGACCTGGGCTTTGGCCCATTGCCCCGCAGTCAGCAGCGCGAAAATCACCAATATCTGTCGTACATATTTCATAAAACGCAAGTTGCCCTTGTAGTCATGGTGGATTTCATGGACTGTTTGGCCGGGATTTATGAACACCGCCTCCCCCAGAATGGCTTGCATATTATTCAGTCAGCAGTAAACGAGGGTTTCTGGCCTACCGACCATACATCGCCATCTGGCTCCACGTTAAAAATATAGGCTTTTTTAATGCAGGAGGGAATTACAGCCCGGATCTCCGAAAGGAAACTATCGGAAACGATTCCGGAAATGACAACTGCGATTTATCTTACATTACATCCATAAAGCCACGCTCGGGAAAGCATTTAATGCCAGAATAGATGATCAAATGTATTCATTGCCGGGAGGTCTCAGGGATCAGGAAAACGGGCAAGGTCAGAGGTCGACAGCGATTTTTTTGCAAATACTGCAACAGGCATTTCACCACTGGGATCATACTGGAGGCGACGGACGCGTTGAAAAAAGGAGAGATCACGATCAAGGATATCGCTGCCGAGGTAGGCGTAAGCATTTCCACCGTTTCACGGGCACTCAACGGGAGCAATGAGATCCATTCCGCAACGAAAGAAATGATCCTGCGCAAGGCGGAGGAGCTCGACTACCAGCAACATTATATCGCTACAAGCCTGGTAAGAAAACAGACCTTCACCATTGGGATCATCGTGCCCGAACTGAAGACGGATTTCTATGCCAATCTCATCAGCGGGGCAAATGAGATACTCAGACCGAAAGGCTACAAGATCTTCGCCATGCAGTCCGACGAATCCTTTGAGCATGAGATCGCCAATACGAATGCACTGATCGCTAGCAGGGTGGATGGGATTATCGCCTCAACGACATTTGAAACCAGTGCGTTCAGCCATTTTGAAAGGGCACGAAAAAAAAACATACCGGTCGCCTTCTTCAGCAGGATCAACAATGTCGTGGAATCCCCCAAGATCGTCGTCGACAATTACCTGGGTGCTCAGATGGCCACCGAACACCTCATCGAAAAGGGATATAAAAAATTGGGGTTTCTTGGGGGAGCTGATAATCTGCATATCGGCAACCTGCGATTTCAAGGATTTAAAGATATGCTGAAGAGTCATGGAATGAAATGTCCGGAGGAAAGGATCATTAGAAGGGAGGAACTGCTGTCCGACCCGCATCGCATCATTCATGCGCTTCTATTGAAGGAGGAGAGACCGGATGCGATCTTCGCCATGACAGACATCATTGGTATCCATCTGATCACATGTGCC
>CAJBZC010000195.1 GCA_903959965.1 uncultured bacterium | reverse complement strand
GAGATGTTTTCGCGCGCGACGACCTTGGCGCCGATGGCGGCCTGGATGGCGATCTGGAATTGCTGGCGTGGCAGGAGCTCCTTCAACTTTTCACAGAGTTTTCGGCCGAAGTCCTGCGCACGTGAACGGTGGATGAGTGCACTGAGTGCATCAACCTTATCACTATTCAGCAGGATGTCCATCTTGACGATATCACTGTCGCGGTAGTCAACCGGATGATAGTCGAACGATGCATATCCCCGGGTCTGGCTTTTCAACTTGTCGTAGAAGTCGAATACGATCTCCGTAAGAGGCATCTCGAAGATGAGTTCCACGCGTGATGGCGTGAGATAACTCTGATTGATGAGGATACCCCGCTTGCCGAGGCAAAGGGTCATGATATTTCCGATATAATCAGGCTTCGTGATGATCTGGGCACGAATGAAGGGTTCCTCAATGCGGTCCATCTGGGTAGGGTCCGGCATCTCGGAAGGATTGTTAACAGGAATGCGGTCTCCCTTTGTGCTGAATGCAACAAAACTTACGTTCGGAACGGTGGTAATTACGGTCTGATTGAACTCCCGCTCCAGCCGCTCCTGGATGATCTCCATGTGCAGCAGTCCAAGGAATCCGCAACGGAAACCAAATCCCAGCGCCTGGGATGTCTCGAGTTCAAAGGTCAGGGAGGCATCGTTGAGCTGGAGTTTATCCATGCACTCTCTGAGTTCTTCGAAATCTTCGGTCAGCACGGGATAGATACCGGCGAATACCATCGGCTTCACCTCCTCGAATCCTTGTATGGCTTCGGCGGGGTTAACGAAAGTGGTAATGGTATCTCCCACTTTCACTTCCTTGGCATTCTTGATCCCGGTGATCAGGTAGCCTACGTCTCCGCAGTTGACCTCGTTTCGGGGCTGCATGTTCAGTTTGAGGATGCCGACCTCATCGGCATTATATTCCGAATCGGTGGAAACAAACTTAATTTTCTGTCCCTTTCGGATGGATCCGCTGACGATGCGATAATAAACAATGATGCCCCGGAAGGGATTGAATACACAGTCGAAGATCAGGGCCTGCAAGGGTCCGACAGGATCGCCCTTAGGAGGAGGGATGCGTTCGACGATGGCGGCAAGTATACCATCGATGCCGATGCCGGCACGTCCGGATGCCAGCAAAATATCCTCCGGGTTACATCCGATGAGGTCGATGATCTGATCGCGGACTTCATCGATCATGGCACCGTCCATGTCAATCTTGTTGATGACCGGGATAATCTCCAGATCGTTCTCGATCGCAAGGTACAGGTTGGAAATTGTCTGCGCCTGGATGCCCTGAGTTGCGTCCACCAGCAGCAAGGCCCCTTCGCAGGCGGCCAGGGCTCGGGATACCTCATAACTGAAATCGACATGGCCGGGGGTATCGATCAAGTTCAGGGTGTAGTCCTGCCCATCCGTATGTTGATGCTGGATCTGGATGGCGTGGCTCTTGATGGTGATACCCTTCTCACGCTCGAGATCCATGTCGTCGAGTACCTGATCCATCATATCACGTTCACTGATGGTGTTGGTGGCTTGAAGGAGTCTGTCGGCCAGCGTGCTTTTGCCGTGGTCAATATGGGCAAT
>CAJBZC010000194.1 GCA_903959965.1 uncultured bacterium | reverse complement strand
GGGATCTGAGGGCCCATGCCGATGCATCACCCGACATATTCTGATTGAGTGAGGGATAGGCATTCAGCTGCATCAGGTCAGGGAAGAGCGTCAGCTCGCGGGATGCCGAGAAGTTCTGGTTGCGATTGTCGGTCTGTTCGGCCCCGGCAATCACATCCATCTCGAGGAAACCGAAGTGCTTGTTGTAATTCGCCTGGATCTTGAGGTAGTTATTAAGGACGTTGGTATGGCTATTGCTCAGCGCATTCTTATTGGGATTGCTGAACAACAGGGCCTTGGTGTCGACATTGTAATACTCGATCCTGCGGGAATTGTTGCTCACAAAATCAGAATAGTACCTGGGGGCGTAATTGAAGTTCAGGTTGAATCCCTTGAAGGGCGAATAGTTGGCCTGAAGATTCAGCAGGATGGTATTGCCCGTGTTGCTGTTCACACCTCCTGCACGGGAGTAGGCCAGCGGGTTACCCCCCTCCCATCCGGGTCCCCAGGAGCCGTCGGAATACTGAGCGGCATAGATGGGCGGGACACGATACACTTGTCGGAAGAGTTCTCCATAACCGATACTCGGCTGGGTGGTGTTCTCCCGCCGCAAGTTGATGTCGAACTGAAAATTCACTTTATCGGAAACTTTGTAATCTGCATTCAGGCGCAGGCTGTAGCGCTTGAAACCTGAATTGTACACAATTCCGTTCTGTTCCATGTAGTTGGCTGCAGTCAGCAATCGGAGCCGGTCGTTGCCTCCGCTCAGGGTGATGTTGTGCTGCTGCTGCAGACCGGAGGTGAAGGTGGCTTTCTGCCAGTCGGTGTTGGGATAATGGTCCGGGTCCTTGGCATGGTTGGCCATATAACCCTTGATGTAATCTTCCGTAAAGCGTGCAGCGGCCCCCTCGTTGGTGAGGGCTTCGTTGTACATGCGCATGAAACCTTCTGCATCCAGATATTTCGGCTTATCGACCGGTTGCTGGAAACCGAAGAAAGCGTCATAATCCACTTTCATCTGTCCGGTCTTTCCGCGCTTGGAGGTGATGAGGATGACACCGGCCGCGGCCCTTGAACCATAGATGGAGGCCGATGCGGCGTCCTTGAGCACGGAGATCGACTCGATGTTGTTTGGGTCGATGTCGCCGAAAGCGGCTACCACTCCGTCTATGAGAACGAGCGGGTTGTTGTTGCCCAGCGTACCAATCCCGCGAATCCTGATTTCAGCACCAGCACCCGGTATGCCGTTGAACTGGGAAACGGTCACACCCGGCAGGGCACCCTGCAGGGCGACGGTCGTGTTGAAGACGGGGCGCTTGACCAATTCTGAACCACCGATGACCGACACGGCACCTGTGAGGTTTACCTTCTTCTGTCGACTATAGCCCACAACCACGACCTGGTCTAGTTCGCCGACCTCAGGCTCCATCAGGATGCCAGAGAAATCAGCGGAAGCCGGCATGGCCACGGTGCGATAGCCAGTGGCACTGAGGGTGATGATGTCGGCGGGCATGGCTGAGAGGGCAAACCGACCCAGGCTGTCGGTCAGCGTGGCCGCCGATCCCGAGCTGCTGGCAATGGTCACCGAGGACAGCGGGCGGCCATCCGGAGCTGTGACCTTCCCCGATATCCTGCGGGACTGCGCCCATGTCGGATCAGCCGACATGAACAGCAGGACTCCGAATATCAATCCGATAAGATGTTGTCGTGACATATGGCATTGGTTGTGGGAGCCAAATTATCACGGGTCGGATCTTAAAATATGAGGTGGCGATCGACAGGCCTGACATTATCTATCGAAATCGTTGGTGCTTTCGTTTTCGATAGATAGTATTTTTTAATGCCGACATCAGAAAAGTGGTCATTTTCTGAAAATCCATTGTTGATTGATGTGCTGATGCCCCTTTTCGTTCGAATGTAAAGGTGTCGTTCATGACCAGATATATCTATCTATACTTGTCCGATGCATCACTTTGTCCTTGGTGCCCGAATCTCTGCCTCTGAGTCGCGAAAAGTGCCTGATCTAAAATCCATAATTTAGTCCATTAAGCAGCATAAACAGAGGGCATCAAACGCCAGCATACCGTCAAGTACCCCGTAATACCAGCCATCACTGCTGTTTCGAAGGCTGTAATCAGAAGTGCCCGTCAGAAAAATCATCAACAGAGACTTAACGATCAGCCATTGGTATGGGACACCGGCCACCCATGCCCATGCCAATACCATCGTAAAAGCGATCGCCGTGACCAGGATAACTGCACATATCCTCTTGGGGGTCCGAAATGTCCAATGCCTCGGTTCATCAACCGATGCGTCCCGGTGATCGAAAAACAAGCAGATCAAATAAATATAAATAAATTCGAGGACGGATTCAGGTAACATGATCTGCCAATCAATATGATGGACAGACATTAAGAGCGGCATCAACATCGTGGCATATGTCCAGGTCAGTGCCAGCACCAGCGTCTTTCCATGGATCGGAAATTTAAGAATGGTAGCGGACATGTAATAACCTGTCAGGAGAACAGCCGGGAGGAAAACGATGACATGACCAATGATCTTTGGAAATAGCAAGAGGATTATTATCAAACTAGCGGTCAGGCATAACCTATGAAAAGTCCGGGCCCGCCTGTTCCACACATCACGAGCACTGCCGGGACGTTCATCCGGTGTCAGGCTGTGAAGGGCATACACGGCAAGGGTAGCGGCGGCAATCAGTGAGATGACCCAGGGATCGACGGCCAGGCCTGCCAGTCTGAAAGTACGAAACGCCATCGTCGCGGCGGCAACCGTGACGATAACGTTCGAATAGAGCAGCCCGGATCGGATGGATGTGATCACCGAATGCATGGTGCCTGAAAGTTACGCAATACCCCGGATGAGCCCTCCCGCGATATCATCCAACGGACAGTTATCATTGTGCCCGAACTGCATGATCAAAATATCACCTTTTTTGTGTCGAGAATTGAAGAGGAGGTAAAGAAATATACGAAATAAACCGCAGATAAACAAGAACAATCGTCAGCAGAAAGGATGCAGGCCTAGACCCTTGCATCCTTTTTTTTGGGTGGAATCTACAAATGAGTATCGATTAAAATCTCAGCATATATGCATAAAATAAATTAAATGTTTAATTTACCGGTGCAGACAAAAAACTGTTTGTTTTCCGGAGCTCAGAACGACATCCGGAAATAAACAGATGACATACAGCACAACCCAACAAACTAAGCGCATGCGCCTCCTGCTCTCTGTCCTGGCTCCGACACTTCTTTCTCTAAACGCCCTTTGCCAGTCGCTTCCAACTCCACCTGCCGCCGTCACTAAAACCGGCAGATTCGGACTGAAATACACCTTCGTCAGCACCACCGTCCAGCAGCAACTGATCGATAACGAACCCAACCACCGGCTGAAGATCGAACACATCGCCGGCGGCATCAAGAACCGCATCACCATCAGCTTTACCGGACTGAATGCGGACGGCAGCGTTCCGAGCCTCTCCGGCGGCGGCTTCGCTGTGTTTCCGAACGGCGGTTACGCGCACATGCGGCCCGGCGATACCACCGTCGTACAGGGATGGTCGGCCGGCTGGCGCGAATGCAGCTGCATCACCGAAGGCGTGAACGACAAACTCGTCCGGTTCATCGTTTCTTACGACTCCACTTTTTACGGACCAGATGGTGAACCAGATGGCACCATCACCCTGCGTGACACCATCATGCAACCGATCAAGATCATTCAGAAGACAGGCACCAACCTTTCCGATATCGCAAAGGCGATCCAGACAGATGCAAGCCAAAACCTGTCCGGATATTTTGTCATCCCGCATTACATCAAAAGCACCACCAGCTTTAAGACCATCAGCATCGCTACGGATGCGAACAGCTGGCCGATCTATCCGTCGGGCAGCGGATTGGTGAGGCTGGTAGATTCCCTGGGAAACCAGTACGCCTTCTTCAATTTGAAGGTCAACACCCGTGGCGATTATCGTTTATCCGCCGAGTTCATGTCGTCAAGCCCCAGCATTCACATCCCTAATGCCAATATCGTAGTTCCTTCCACTGCCTCCCACAGCGGACTGGTCGCCACCGCGCTGCCCTACGGGAAAGCCCAGTTCAGCGTGGACTCTGTTATCAGTTACATGACGGAAACAGGTTTCTGGCGGGTGGTGTTTTCGGCTGGAGACAGCAGCGTCACTGCCATCCCGGGCCAGGAGAACTGGTTTGGATCGACAACCGATGCAAAGAATGTTTACCGTGCGAAATCGAAGATCATGAAGTTCAGCGTGGCAATGGCCACCTATGGACAAAAGCTGTGGGAGAAGGCAGTTCCTTTCGAGTCGTGGGGCGGAGCGGCGAGTAGCGACGGAAAGGTGGTCGTGTACATGCTCAATCAGAGTGGCCGGGAGGCGAATCTACAGAACGATGTGAACATCGACTGGGTGGGCGTGCTCGACGGAACCACCGGTGCCCGTAAATGGGGACTCCGCGGCAACCAGCAACTGATGGAGGGTCTGGAGGTCGGCGTATCATCAAAAGGAGAATACATCGCCCTCGGCACCACCGGCAGCGGACGACTGACCTTGTACCGCAACAACGGCGGCTCCGGCACGCTCATGTGGTCGAACCCCGCGGATTTCACAGGCGGGGATACGCACATCGGACAAGTCCGCAAGATCGTCTTCACCCCCGACGACCAGTTTGTATACGTCGGCTGCGGTGATATGTACCTTCGCAAGTACAGAGTATCAGATGGAAGCCTCGTCTGGCGCACCTATATTGGCGGATGGCCCTTCGTGAACGGCATCGCC
This sequence comes from uncultured bacterium, assembly GCA_903959965.1. Classification (GTDB taxonomy): domain Bacteria; phylum Bacteroidota; class Bacteroidia; order Chitinophagales; family Chitinophagaceae; genus Pollutibacter. Next base: position 6,384 of record CAJBZC010000194.1, on the reverse strand, counting down.
ATCGCCAACGGCTACGTTGCGACGGGTACGAAATCAAAAGATCGGACCCTGGTGCGCGAGTCGGACGGCTCGATCGTATATCTCTCCCCGATGTTCGGCTTTGATGCCAGCATGGACTCGTCATTCAACGGCCCCGTCTTTGGGTTCGGCCCCCTCGTCACCGACCGGAATACCGGGCGTGCCATCGCCAGTGTAGGCGGAAATGCCGTCAAACACTCGATCCTGGAGGGACAATTCGTACTTCACACAGATACACGGATGGATATTTACAGCCGCTATGGCGGGTCACCCCTGGTCGGCAGGGCCACCAGGATGGGTGGCGGAAACGGAGAAAACACACAGTCGGGGTGGGCAACACCCACCGGCGATCGTGTCATGCTTGCTGCCCGTGACCTGACAAGCGGCGTCTTCCCTCGGATAGGCCTGGCCTTTTTCAGATCCACCCGCAACATCAACCGGTATCCGACGATGGACTCCATCGGGAGTAAATCCATGAACATCGGCGATACGCTGCGCTTTAAAGTTACCTACCGCGATTTCGCAGATTACAATATAGCCTCCTCAGCGCTGGCACTTTCAGCCAAATCCGATACAAGCGGTTTGAAAACCATCCTTCGCGGCGACTCCGTAATCGTGTATGCAAGCGGATTCGCCGGCAGCACTTTCCTCACCGTGGCTGTTACAGAAACTTCTACCACAGAAAAATTTGTAGTCTCAGAACGTGTACGCGTGACCGTTAGTTGTAGCGCTCCCGCGACACCAACCGCAGCGGTCACATCCTTCAGTTATTGTGCAGGGGCGGCAGCCACGGTGTTAACGGCAACACCCGCTGCCGGCACCAGCATGGTATGGTACACCACTGCCACAGGCGGCAGCGGATCCGCCACAGCTCCAGTGCCATCCACCACCACGGCAGGAACTTATACTTACTATGCGGCATCGGGGAATAACGGATGTGAAAGCATTAATCGATTGGCCATTACCGTTAGTGTTAAGGCTCTGCCACAGGCTGTTGTCACCGGCGCCAACACATTGTGTCTGAACTCAACATCGCCAAATGTAACCTTCACGGGCAGTGTCGGCTTAGGACCCTACACCTTCACCTATCAAATCAATGGAGGCAGCAGCCAGACCATCAGCAGCGGAACTGGGAACACCGCCACTGTCAGTGTACCGACAAATGTAAAGGGCAGCTTTACATATGCACTGGCGCGCGTGGATGACGGTAACGGGTGTGGGCAGGTGCAGACGAGTAACGCGCTGGTAAAAGTGTTGCCCAAACCATCAGCTGCGATTTCCGGAACCACCGCTGTATGTGCCGGTGGACTGCCACAGCCCCTTACCTTCACCGGAAGTGACGGAGATGCGCCCTACACATTCACCTATCGCGTCAATGGCGGTGCTGATCAGCAAATTGTAACCAGCTCAGGGGCTGCAGTGCAGCTCGGCGTACCCACCTCCACAGCGGGCACCTACACCTTCACGCTGGTCGGGGTGCAGGACGTCAATGGCGCCATGTGCAAGCAATCCGCCACGGGCAGCGCCGTCATCACCGTAAATACCGTTCCCATTAAGCCGGTCATCACCAGGGATGCCAACGGAGATCTGGTGTCCAGTGCAACCGGCGGGAACCAGTGGTACAAAGATGGTGTGGCCATCAGCGGCGCTAACGGCCAGACCTACAAAGCAACAGCAGCAGGAAATTATACGATAGTGGTGACCCAGAACGGTTGCGCTTCCCCGACCTCCGATCCATTCAACTTTGTACCCACCGGACTGACCAATCTCGGAGCCGGTCAGTACATGCACGTGTACCCGAATCCGGTAAGCACCGATCTTCGGATCGATTTCAGGATCAACGGAACCCTGCGCATTCGGGCAGTGCTGCATGATCTGGCCGGGAAGCAGGTGTGGAAAGTTGATGAATTGAACAGCGGAACGATGTTGTCGATCAGCAGGCTGGCCGCCGGAACTTATCTGCTGACGACCATGACGGAAAAGGGAAAAGTCATTCACCGCGAACGGGTGTTGGTGCAATAAAATAAATATCAATATAAATATAATGGCCGGGCATGTTAATCAAGCCCGGCCATTATATTTATAGGATAACCTGTCAAAAGAAATAATAAGCAGCCGCCAATGCCGAAAAAACACCCGGACACTCCAGTTCCGCCACACGCGTACCTGTCCGATAATCCTTCAGATACTTGCCATCGAGCTCCGCAACACGTCTGCCATCCGAATATCGCTTGACATATTGACCGTCCATCTCATAAAGCCGGCGACCCGAGCGGTAATCGGTCAGATACCTGCCGTCGAATTTCGCTAGCCGCTCGCTTTGAAGATAAGTACGTACATAGTCTCCGTCGCGCTCCAGCAGACGCTTACCTGTTTTGTAATCCTTGATCGGACAATCGGCGGCCATGGATGAAAGCCCTGCCAGCAAGGCGATCAACAGATGCGATGTTTTCATATTCAATGAAATTACGTGATTGTCGTTAAACGCATCGATGCGCAGCCGCTGAAATGAAGGGTACACCGACATCTTCAACGTTTTTTCCGCATCTTGCAGACTCCCAATTCTTCCTGACATGGATGCACCGATGTTGCTCAGTACCGCCCAATGGACCATCGTCATGGCCGCCGCCTTCATCATCGGGCTTGGCAAGGCCGGCGTGAAGGGGCTCGATGTGCTGACCGTCCTGCTGATGGCGATGGTCTTCGGCGGCAAGACCAGCACGGGCATCGTCCTGCCCCTGCTCTGCGTGGCCGACATCGCGGCGGTTGCCTGGTACAACCGTCATGCCCAGTGGTCGCATTTCTGGAAGCTCATCCCATGGATGGCAGGTGGCATCGTCCTCGGATTGTTTGTCGGAAAGGACATGGATGAAGGCCTGTTCCGAAAGATCATGGCCGGCATCATCATCGTCACGATCCTGATCGTCCTGGGAATGGAATTCCGAAAATCAAAGGACTTCCCGCATCATCCCCTATTCTCCATCCTGACCGGCATCACTGCGGGCTTCACCACGATGATCGGCAACCTGGCCGGCGCCTTCGCCAACCTCTATTTCATCGCCATGCGGGCCACGAAGAACGATTTCATCGGTACTTCCGCCTGGCTGTTCCTTTGCATGAACCTGTTCAAGTTGCCACTGCAAGCCTTTTACTGGAAGAACATCTCTGTTTCCGGTCTGCATACGGATCTCTACCTGCTGCCCGCATTGGCCGCAGGCTTCATTGTGGGATTGAAGATCGTCAACCGCATCCATGACGATGCCTATCGAAAACTGGTATTGGCGCTGACATTGGCGGGCTCTGTGCTGATGCTCCTGCGCTCCTGATCGCAGCCGGGGATTGTGCTATCTTCATGACATGAAAAGAATGTTTCTGATCAGCCTGCTGATCCCGGCGATCGCTTTCGCCCAGCAGGAATCCGCCATGAAGGTGCGCAGCTGGCGGACCGCACGCGAAACCGTATTGCTCAATGATTACAGATCGTTCCTGTCCATCCCGAATGTGGCGGCGGATACCAACGGATTAAAGGCGAGCGCACAATGGATCATGGATCGGCTCAAAGCTAACGGTGTCGTACAAACGAAGTTGCTCTATCCCCGCACCCCCGGTCAGGCTCCTGCCGTCTTCGGCCGGGTGGATGTGCCGGGTGCTACGAAAACCATCGCGCTTTACGCGCATTACGACGGACAGCCGGTAGATCCTTCGAAATGGGCGGCTGGACTGCACCCATTCAAACCCACACTCGCCGGCGGATCCATCATGCAGGGCGCCGGACTGCTGGCCTGGGATGCCATCAATGGAACTGTGGATGCCAACTGGCGGATATATGCCCGGGGGGCTTCCGACGACAAGGCTGGCGTGTTTTCCATCATCGAAGCATACGCAGCGCTGCACGCGATCGGACAATCACCCACCTCCAATCTGATCTTCTTTTTTGAAGGCGAAGAAGAAGCAGGATCCGATCATCTGCCCGAGATCTTCGATCAATACAAAGACTTACTGCGGGCTGATGCCTGGGTCATCTGCGACGGACCTGTCCATGCTTCCGGTCGCCATCAACTCGTACACGGAGTTCGGGGAGATACCCGCATCGATCTGATCGTCCACGGCCCGCGCAGGCCGCTGCATTCGGGCCATTACGGCAACTGGATCCCTAATCCGGCGATGGAACTTGCCCGCTTGCTCGCATCGATGAAGAACGAAAAGGGCGAAGTCACCATCCAGGGATTCTATGATGATATGCTGCCCATCACCACCGCTGAAAGAAAGGCCATCGCAGCCATTCCAGCTGTGGAAGACCAGCTCCGGCGGGAGCTGGGCGTGCGTCGTCCGGAACGCAATCTGCCGCTCAGCGAGGCCATCGCCCTGCCTTCCCTGAATATCAACGGTTTCGCTGCAGCCGGGGTCGGCGCGAAATCCGCCAATGTGATCCCTGTCAAAGCGGAAGCCTCCATCGACCTGCGCCTGGTGGCGGGCAACGACTGGAAACGCCAGCAGGACAAGGTCATCGCGCATATCCGGGCACAGGGCTTTCATGTCACCGAACAGGAACCGACAGATGCCGAAAGAGCCGCATACGACCGGATTTGTCAGGTCGTCAGATCCGGCGGCTACAACGCCCAGAAAACACCCATGGACGATCCGAATGCCCTGCGGATCGGCCGGGCCCTCGATGCCGCACTGGATCAGCCGGCCATCAGAGTACCTACCCTCGGAGGAAGCCTGCCGCTCTTCATGTTCGAACAGATCCTAGGCGTGAAACCCATCACCGTTCCCATTGCAAATCATGATAACAACCAGCACGCCGAGAACGAAAACATCCGGATCGGAAATCTCTGGAAAGGCATCGAGATCTTTGCCTGCATCATGACGGGCTTCTGAATCCAACACATCATTATCAACGGACTGAATACCATGACAGACAACATCCTCCGCTGGGGCATTATTGGCTGCGGCGACGTGACCGAAAAAAAGAGTGGCCCTGCCTTCCGGAAGACCGACGGGTCTGCCCTCACTGCCGTGATGCGGCGGGATGCGGCAAAAGCCCGTGACTATGCCGAACGCCATGGCGTTCCGGTCTGGTATGATGATGCACATGCCCTCATCGCCGACCCCAACGTGGATGTCATCTACATCGCCACCCCTCCCGACGTACATGAAGCCCTGGCCATCGCCGCCATGCAGGCGGGTAAACCGGTCTATGTCGAAAAGCCGATGGCCACCACCGTCGCTGCCTGCGAACGCATGCTGGAAGCTTCTGAAACCACCGGCACGAAACTCAGCATCGCCCATTATCGTCGAGCCGTTCCAATGTTCGCTCAGATCAAATCCTGGATAGATGGGGGCGAAATTGGCGATATCCGGACCGTCCGCATCAGCATGCTGCAGGCGGACAAGCCCGAATCCCTGCAGGATCCACGCATCCGCTGGCGTGTAACGCCCGAAAGCGGCGGACCCGGCGGACATTTCTACGACCTCGCTCCGCATCAGCTCGATCTCATGCTGCATTTTTTCGGAAATGTGCGCGCCTTTCAAGGCTTCGGCGTAAACCAGGCCGGCAGTTATCCCGCCCGCGACGCCGTCTGCGGCAGTATGGTATTTGACAGCGGCGTACTGTTCACGGGCCAATGGGCCTTTACAGTGAATGATACCCATGCAGAAGACGTGTGCGAAATTCAGGGAACGACCGGAAAACTCGTCTTCCAGTTCTTCGGGAATCGGGTGGAGATCACCCGTCAGGGCGTAAAGATGGCCGTCAATTTCGAACACCCGGAACATATCCAGCAACCCATGATCGAACAAGTGACGGCATATTTCAAGGGGACCGGCGTCAACCCCTGCTCCGCCGCGGATGCCATCGCCTCCATGCGCATCATGGAAGCGTTCATTCAACAGGCCTGAACACACCCGCCTCCCATTCTAGCATCGCCCGTTTGCGCTCCGGCCCCCACATGTAATGCCCGATCCGGCCGCCCGTATGAACGACGCGATGACAGGGGATCAGCCAGGCTACCGGATTGCGGCCGATGGCCGTACCCACCGCACGCACCGCATCCGGCCTGCCCATTGATTGGGCGAGCTCGGCATAGGTCATCCGTTGCCCGAAGGAAATATCCGTCAATGCCCGCCAGACCGAAAGCTGGAAAGACGTCCCCCGCAAATGCACAGGAATATGAAGGCGACTTGCGGGAAAATCCTCCTTCAATACAGAAAGAAATAAACCAAATGTGGGGTGACTGCCGGATTCCAAATGAAATTCCGAAAAATGAATATGAAGGGCCCCCACCTCTGATTCACGGGTGCATCCGAATGACGCCCGACAGATGCCCGCGTCCGAAGCTGCGAGGAAGACCGGTCCAAACTTCG
>CAJBZC010000193.1 GCA_903959965.1 uncultured bacterium | reverse complement strand
TGACTTCCGCCAGGTGACGTGTTCCATCAACGGTGGGCCGCAATCCGATATTCATCATGCCTGTTTTCGTGTAGGCATCACCGTCAGCTTCGGATAGGGAAACGCGAACAGCATAAACTCCATCGGCCGGCAGGAGTTTGGCCGGATCGTCGGGCTTGAGGTTGGCCGTGGGGAAACCGATGGTGCGACCGCGCTTATCGCCATGGCGCACCAGTCCGCTGAAGAAATATGGATAACCCAATTGTTCTGCAGCTTCCTCCGGACAGCCCTCCATCAAGGCTTCCCGTATGCGTGTGGAACTGATGGCCGCATCGCGCAGGATCTTGGCATCGAGTTCACGGACCTGAAATCCAAAGGTCTCTGAAAGGGATTCGAGGAGATGATAGTCGCCCTCACGTTTACGACCAAAACGGTGGTCGTATCCGATGATCAGCGTGTGTGGCTGGAACCTGGCGACGAGAAAATCCTTCACATAATCTCGGGGATCCATGGCCGCGAAGGCCGGCGTAAAGGGAACGATCACCAGATGATCGATCCCGATCTTCGCCAGCAGGTTGATCCGCTCTGGCATGGTCGTCAGCAAGGGCTGTGGATCCGAACGCATGCCGACGATGTTGCGGGGATGCGGGTCGAAGGTGATGATCACCGTCTCTCCGCCGACTTCTTCGGCCACCGACCGCATCCCGTCGAGGATAAGACGATGACCCCGGTGGACACCATCAAAGGTGCCGATGGTGACAACGGCGTTACGAAAGGCCGGCAGCGGCTGAGAAAGTGAGTGAACCTGCATAAAGCAGCGCAAAACTAACGTAAAATAGAATCCCTACCTTCGCGCAAATCCATCGGCGCAGTTATGAGTCTATACAACCAGCGGGGCGTTTCGGCACAGAAGGAAGAAGTGCATGCAGCCATCGGAAACCTCTATCAGGGCCTCTATCCGCACGCTTTTTGCAAGCTCTATCCCGATCACCTCGGCGGTGACGCTAACTGGGTGAACGTCATGCACGCCGATGGAGCAGGCACCAAGAGCATCCTCGCATATCTATATTGGAAGGAGACGGGGGATCTATCTGTCTGGAAGGGCATCGCACAGGACGCCGTGGTCATGAACCTGGATGATCTGCTCTGTGTGGGCATTCATGATAATATCTTGTTCAGTTCGACGATCGATCGCAACAAGAAACTCATCCCGGGGGAAGTGCTGCAGGCCGTCATCGAAGGCACCCGCATCTTCTTCGAAGAGATGCGGCAGGCAGGGGTTAGCATCCATTACCTCGGCGGTGAAACAGCCGATGTGGGAGATGTTGTCCGCACCATCGCCGTTAACGGTACAATGACCGCCCGATGGCCGAAGAACCGGCTGATCACAAATGATGGCATCCGTCCGGAAGATGTTATCGTTGGACTGGCCAGTCATGGTCAGGCGGTGTACGAACATGAATATAACAGCGGGCTCGGTAGTAATGGCCTCACCAGTGCCCGGCACGATATGCTCAGCAAATATTATGCTCAGGCATATCCGGAATCCTATGATCCCGCGCTGGCGGATGCCGTCACTTATATTGGTCCATTTCGTATGACCGACACCGTTAGTGAGGCACCGGGATCTCCTACGGCCGGTAAGCTGCTGCT
>CAJBZC010000192.1 GCA_903959965.1 uncultured bacterium | reverse complement strand
CAATCTGGCTGCCGTTCCCTGCCCGTCAAGATATCCGGCGGTTCCGCTGCCCGCAAAATTGGTCACCACCCCGTCTGTTCCGATTCTGTAGACGACATTCGCGGATGCACTCGTCACATACAACACGCCGGTGGCGTCCACGACTACATCATCTGGCTGACTGATGGCCACACCACTGGTGGTGATGGTTGTGACTTCAAAAGGGGATGTTAATGATATTTTCCTGATCTTATTGTTGACGGACTCAACCACATACATGTATTGACTATTCGCATCCACATCCATACCAAGTGGCGCATTGAAACGAGCACTGGTTCCGGTAGCATTGTCAGTTGTACCTGATGTACCTCTAAGTCCCGCCATAAGATAGGATGAAACGTTTGCGTCTGTTGGCCCGGAATAGGTCGGATCCTGAGTAGGATAATTCGCACTATTGGTATTCGGTATCCGATAAATGGCATGATTTACGACGGAAAAATACAGATCTCCCGTGCTGCTGTTGATCGCGATCCCTTTGAGGGTGTAATCTGCCCCGGAAATATCCATGAGTGTGGTTACCGTTCCGTTTGCCGCGACCTTTCGGATCCTGCCATTATAAGATTCGGCAATGTACATGTTGCCTTTGGCGTCCATCACCAACGACACGATGTCGTTGAACGTGGCGAGCAGCGGGTTGGCATTATTGGTCGGCGTACTTCCATCTGACCCGGATCCGGCATAGGTTGTCACGTTCCGGAAGGTCAACGCCGGCACATTCGTCGCCGTCGGCGTCAGATTGGTGATGGCGGTATTTATTTGGTAGAGCTTCGGACTGCTGTAAGAAACAGTCGGGGCCTGGGCAATAGCCTCGGTGGGTTGTCCGCAAAACAAAATAGCGAGCAAAAAGACGGGATAAAAGAAGACAAAGGCCGCATGATGACGATTCAGGAAGCGGGTCGGCATGGCTTGAAATTTGGGTTTCGCCCCCTGGAGAGGGATTTAGAATCCAAATTACCTGCTAGGCACCTACAATGAAAGTGAAGGTTGTCCACAAATCAAAACAAACTTTCGCGTAATATATTGAATATATGTAAGTTACATCCTTCCGGCATCCCGAAATTGAGGACAAGCCCTCACATGATTTGGATCGTGATTTGCTTGTGTTTTTTCGAGTGTTAATTAAAAAAAGAGCCCTTTAGGAAAAGCATCCATACAGTTTGTTTAGTCCTCCGCCCCTTCCGCTGACACGGAAGTGGGGTCGATGATATTACGTCGGTAATGGCCGGGAGGGACACCCACGATCGATTCAAAGAGTTTATAAAAATTTGAACGGGTGGGAATCCCCGCCATCTCTCCGATGGCTTCGAGCTTCAGAGAATCGGAGGAAGGGTCTTCCATGATGCGACGAGCTTCTTTGATCCTGAATTGGTTGACATACTGAATAAAGGTCGACGCTTCCCTCGCTTTAAGAACCGCAGAAATCTGACGGGGTGTTACATTCAGCCATTGGGAGACGTCCTCGATTCGAAGATTGGGATCCTTGTAAACGGCTTTGACCTGGAAGAGATGCTGCAGTTCAATATAGGTCGGATCTTTAACTGACGGAGCTTGGGGCGGTTTCTTTCCTGCAAAAGCGGGGCGTATGATCGCGTCCGAAGGGGGTGTCAGTTCCAGCATGGCTGCTTCAGCAGCCATTTTTTCAGTCTTGTATTTGTTCATCAAGACGGCATAAGAGTGAACGCGAGCCTGCCATAGCCGGCTTCGCTGTCTCACCAACCATAAGATAGAGAGGAATGCGATCGATAAGATGGAAAGAAGCATGATCCATACTTTTCTGAGGTACAGATCCTGCCGGAGCGTTTTATTTTCCAGTCCTGTACGCTCCGTATTGAAACGCATTTCGAGTCCGTGAATGATGTTCCGATTGTCTACCGTAAAGATGGAATCGCGGATTTTGTCAGTCTTCTGATGCAGTTCGAATGCCTTCACCTGCTGTCCTGAAGTTCTATAGGCCTTTTCCAATTCAATCAATCCCTGGATCCTGAGAAAGGGTTGCTGAATTGAATCGGCCAGCCGTAT
>CAJBZC010000191.1 GCA_903959965.1 uncultured bacterium | reverse complement strand
TGCTGCCCCGGGTGAGGCCTACGATCGTACCGCGGGCATGTGCGTTCCAGTGCGGAGCACCGAGGCCGGCAAAGGCGGGCACCACAAAGACGCCGTCGCTCCCATCGACCGTGCGGGCCAGGGCCTCGACTTCTCCTGAATTACGAATGATGCCCAGGCCGTCGCGCAGCCACTGGACGACCGCACCGGCGATGAATACGCTGCCTTCCAGTGCGTAATGCGTCACATCCCCGATCCGCCAGGCAACAGTGGTGAGCAGGTTTTGGGTGGACGGAACGGGCGTCGTGCCGGTGTTCAACAGCATGAAACAACCGGTACCATAGGTATTCTTCACCATGCCCGGCTCGGTACACATCTGTCCGAACAGTGCCGACTGCTGATCACCCGCGATGCCGGCAATGGGCAGCGCGTGGGATGTCAGGATCTTTTCCGTGTAGCCGAAAATACCGCTGCTGGCTCGCACTTCCGGGAGCATCGATGTGGGGATCTCCAGGAGCTTCAGCAGATCCGCATCCCAGTCCATCGTGTAAATATTATACAGCATCGTCCGCGATGCATTGGAAACATCCGTGGCGTGGACCTTTCCGGCCGTCAGGTTCCAGAGCAGCCAGCTGTCGACCGTTCCGAAGGCCAGCTTTCCGGCTTCGGCGCGGGCCCGTGCACCGGCCACGTTATCGAGGATCCACTTGACCTTGGTGCCGGAGAAATAGGCATCGATCACCAATCCGGTCTTCTCGCGGATCATGTCTGCCAAGCCTTGTGCGCGGAGCTTGTCGCAATATCCTGCCGTCCGACGATCCTGCCAGACGATGGCGTTATACACCGGCTGTCCGGTCTCCCTATCCCAGACGATGGTCGTCTCCCGCTGGTTGGTGATGCCGACGGAGTCGATGTCGTTCGTCCGCAGTCCGGCACGAAGGACTGATTCCGCGGCCACGCCAAGCTGGGTGCTCCAGATCTCCATCGGATCATGCTCCACCCATCCAGGCTGCGGGAAGATCTGTGTGAATTCTTTCTGGGCGACCGACACGATGCGGCCGGCGCGGTCGAAGATGATGGCCCGGGAGGACGTAGTGCCCTGGTCGAGGGAGAGGATATGATCAGCCATGGTGCAGGTTGTTGCCGTTCTGTCGGCGGGACATGAAAATAGTCAATTCCAACGGAATCGGAAGGGCTGATTGGCGGTCTGCAATGTACCGGCTCCGCTTAAGGTTCTTCCGAATTCTGTAATTTGCACCCATGGATCATTTCATCGTCTCCGCCCGAAAATACCGTCCGCAGAATTTCTCCACGGTGGTCGGGCAGGCGCATATCACCACCACCCTGAAGAATGCCATCCTGCAGCAGAAACTGGCCCATGCCTTTCTGTTTTGTGGTCCGCGGGGGGTTGGAAAGACCACCTGTGCTCGGATCCTGGCCAAGACGATCAACTGTGAGAACCGCCAGCCAGACGGGGAGTCCTGCAATACCTGCAATTCCTGCGTCTCCTTCAATCAGGGCGCGTCATTGAACATACACGAACTCGATGCCGCCAGTAATAACTCTGTAGATGACATCCGGGAGCTGACCGACCAAGTGCGGTTCATGCCACAGGCCGGCCGGTACAAGGTGTACATCATTGATGAGGTGCACATGCTCTCGCAGGCTGCCTTCAACGCCTTCCTGAAAACCCTGGAAGAGCCCCCGCCTTACGCGATATTCATCCTGGCGACGACCGAAAAGCATAAGATCCTCCCGACCATCCTCTCCCGTTGCCAGATCTTCGATTTCAAGCGGATCACGGATGCTGATACGGTCGAACATCTTGAAGA
>CAJBZC010000190.1 GCA_903959965.1 uncultured bacterium | reverse complement strand
TGATGGTTTCGCCTCCGGGTCCAAAGGATTCGATCTGTTTCATACCCCCATAACGGGAGGCCATCCCGGCGGCAAGTATCACGAGTGTTGGTTTCATACGATTGTTTGTCTGAATTTTGCTGCAAATTAATCAATGACGCGGTTCCGAACTTTTCGGATCCGGAAAACATAACGCTTTGATAAGACCGGAAAGTATATCGTTTGATGATGCATCCTCCCGGGATGGCAGATTTGACTGGAAGGTCATGAGGTTAGATCTCATCGACCCGGTAATTTCCGGCAACAAACCCTTCAAACTGTCCGAATACATATCATCGGCTAAAAATTCCGGTCACCGGGGTATGGTGACCTTTGGAGGCGCCTGGTCGAATCACATCCATGCCACCGCATATGCAACCCGGCTGGCAGGAATGAAAAGCATCGGGATCATCAGGGGTGAACGCCCGGCCATCCTGTCTCCCACCCTGTCTGACGCGGAACAGGCAGGCATGGAACTGAGATTTATATCGCGCACAGACTACAAAGATCTGCGCGATCTGCGGGATGAAAGCCTGGAAGAAGCATTCCCCGGATACACCCTGGTACCTGAAGGCGGAGCGGGGAAGCCGGGCATGCGGGGGGCAGCCGGTATCATGGAGTATATTCCATCTGCTGCTTTTGACTGGATTGTGTGTGCCTGCGGAACAGGCACGACACTGGCGGGGCTGATATCAGCCGCAAAGGTCGGACAACAATTCCTCGGAATTTCCGTCCTGAAAGGCCACACCGGTCTGAAAAGCGACATCAATGACATGTTGAAATATACCACAGAGTACGCTCATTTTGAGGTTATTGACAGATTTCACGGGGGCGGTTATGCGAAATATGATGATGAGTTGATCAATTATATGAATGATTTTCATGACAGGACTGGTATCCCCACAGACATCATTTATACCGGTAAACTGATGCGCGCCATCGATATGCTGTGCCAAGAGGGGGTTTTCCCCCCTGATGTCCGTGTCCTGGCCATTCACAGCGGCGGTCTGCAAGGCAATCGTTCTCTTTCGCACGGGCGTTTACATTTTTCATAACACGACCGGGCATATCTTTGCGATCCATGCCACACAACCTGCGTCATCCACGGGGTTTACCCATCCTACACAAGTCGTTCCTGATCCTGTGCTCCATCACCCTGTCCTTATCGGCAATGGCGCAGGACACGCTCCCCTCCTTTCGGGCCGTCATTCGTTCAGGAAAAGTTGTATTGAGCTGGGTCAACCTGTCGAGCCGGGTCATACAACTAACCATCCAGCGCTCATCCGACAGTCTGCAGGGATTCAAATCGATTGCTCCAATGCCGGATCCCTCGCTGCTCGAAAACGGGTTCATGGACATGCGCGCCCCGGATACCAGACAATTCTACCGGATATACGTGCAGGAATCGGGCGGATATTTCTTCACGACTCCATCTCGTCGGGCCATCCCGGAATCCGAGGCTCCTCCGATTGTAAGATCTACGCCGATTTACACACCTCCCGCCCCGAAATATACCCCTGTGATGGAAGTGCTGGAACCCGCGCAGCTGATCCCGACGGTGAATACCTTAATGGAGTCAGGCTTACGACCCATGATCGCCAAAAGGTCGCCTGGGCGCATTCGTTTTGCGGTTCAGCCATTGGCCGTAGATATCAAAGAGCTCGAGGTACGAATACCCAATTCGTTGCTCAGTCCCTCCGTTTTCATGTTGATCAATCCCGAAGGAAATCTTCAGCTGGCGCTACCCTCAGATCGCGCAGGCAGTTACCGCATACAATTTTTCCTGCCCGACGGAGCTCCGTTCTTTCAGGTATCTAAGGTGAAGGATCCGTTTCTGATCATCGACAAAGTGAACTTCCTGCGCTCCGGCTGGTTCGAATTTGAAGTGTACGAAGATGAGCGACTTCGCGAACGCAAGCGCATCTTCATTCCTAAGACCCGTCAGTGACCAGTACTTCCGCCTCAAAGACATCCCCGAAATGCCGGAGTATAGAAGCCTTGACCTCCGCCAGTGGCAACGCATAACCGATTTCCCTTTCCATTGAAGCTACCTGCTTGCCCCGGATGCCGCAGGGTACGATATTGTCGAAATCTCCCAGTTCCGTATTCACATTCAGCGCAAAGCCATGCATCGTGATCCAGCGACTGCAACGAACCCCCATCGCACAGATCTTCCGCTCCCTCCCAGGCTGGTCAGGATCGATCCAAACACCCGTCTCCCCTTGGCTCCGAGCCCCTACTATTCCGAAATCTCCGATGGCACGAATGATGACCTCCTCCAGATTTCGGAGGTACCAGCCGATGTCTGCCCTGAATTTTTCCAGGTCCAGAATCGGGTAACCCACGATCTGACCGGGGCCGTGATAGGTGATGTCACCCCCTCGATTTGTCGGGAAAAAAGAATACCCGCGTTCCGTGAGTTCCGCTTCCGAAAGCAGCAGATGCTCCATTTTTCCACTCTTTCCGAGGGTGTAAACTGGAAGATGCTCGCAAAACAGAAAATGGTGACGGGTAGGCAGCGTGGCGGGATCGACCCCGGGTGCGTTCCGGTGCTGTTCGGCCTTGATCTCCAGATTTTGTTTCAGCATTCGTTCCTGCAGGTCCCAGGCTTCCGCATATCCAATGCGTCCCAGATCTTCCACATATACCTTCCGGCTTTGCATGAGGCAAAGGTAGATTCTTTGGATAGATCTTACCTTTACGGAAATGGAATGCATGACGGGAGACCCCTTTGAAGAAAAAGACCGGTTGCCGGAGGATGGCGAAAGTTCGGAGGAACTTTTTGAACGATTTACGCTGACGGTAGACCGCGGTCAGGAACCGATCAGGATCGATAAGTTCGTATCGATGAGGCTCCCCAATGTCACCCGCAACAAGATCCAGCAGGCCATTGAAGCGGAGATGTTGTTGGTCAACGCAAAACCTGTCAAATCCAATTACAAGATCCGGCCCGGCGACCAGATCGTCATGTACTCCGATAACGCCCCGGAGACTTTTGATATCAAACCGGAACAGATGTCACTGAACATCGTGTTCGAAGACAGTGATATCATGGTGATCAACAAGCCGGCTGGGATGGTGGTACATCCCGGGCATGGGAACTATTCAGGCACGCTGGTGAACGGCATCGCCTGGCATTTGCAGCAAGAGCAGCCAGACCTGTCGGACGACAAACTGCCGCGATATGGACTTGTCCATCGGATCGACAAGAACACCAGCGGACTGCTGGTGGTCGCCAAACACGATAAAGCAGCCATGCACCTGGCCAACCAGTTCTTCGAACACACCGTGCATCGCCGTTACATCGCGCTTGTCTGGGGTGATTTCGAAGAGGATGAAGGCACCATCACCGGACATGTCGGCAGGCACCTGAGATTTCGGAAGATCATGGATGTTTATCCAGATGGCGAACAAGGCAAAGAAGCCATCACACATTACAAAGTGATGGAGCGTCTCAGATATGTAACGCTGGTGGAATGCAGATTGGAAACAGGGCGAACCCATCAGATACGTGTGCATATGCAGCACATCGGACATTCGCTGTTTAACGATGAAGTTTACGGGGGCGACAGGATCCTGAAGGGAACCGTCTTCACCAAATACAAACAGTTCGTCGACAACTGTTTCGAGATCTGTCCCCGTCACGCCTTGCACGCCAAGGAACTGGGCTTCATACATCCCATGACCCGTCAGCCCATGTTATTCGAAAGCGAACTGGCGGACGATATCGCTCAAGTCATCGAGAAATGGCGGCGATATGTGAAAGCGCGACAGCCGGAAGATTAATAGAAGGGGTCACTCCACCCAGTCTGCGATGAAGATGTTGGTGTCGCGGGTGCCTCCGTTGTTTCTGTTACTGCAGAACACCAGTTTCTTTCCGTCCGGGCTGAACATGGGGAAGGCATCGAAACCCAGGTCACGGCTTACTTTCCTCAAGGATGTCCCGTCCTCGTTCATCGTATAGAGATTGAACGGGAATCCCCGCTTGTACTCGTGATTGGAGGCGAAGATGATCCGCTTACTGTCGGGCATGTAGGCGGGCGCCCAGTTGGCCTGACCGAAATTGCTGACCTGGCGGGCATTGCTGCCGTCTGCATCGGCCACCCAGACTTCCATGCGCGTGGGTGCCACGAGGTTTTCCTTCAGCAGTTCCTTGTATTCTTTGACTTCATCATCTGTTTTAGGACGGGAGGCGCGCCAGATGAGTTTTTTGCCATCGGGGCTGAACCAGGCGCCGCCGTCGTATCCAAGTATGTTGGTCACCCGGCGGGTATCGCCTGTTGTGAGGTCCATGATGTAAAGTTCAAGATCACCATCACGCGTAGAAGTGAACACCATTTTCTTTCCATCTGGCGAGAGGGTAGCTTCTGCATCATAGCCGGGTGTGTTGGTCAGTTGTTTGACGATCTTACCAGACAAGTCGGCCACGAAGATGTCAAAGGACTCGTACAAAGGCCAGATATAGCGGTTGCCGTATTTGGTACGATCAGGCACGGGAGGACATGCTGAACTGCCGAGATGAGTCGAAGCATAAATAACATGCTTGCCGTCTTTCATAAAGGCACCGCAGGTGGTGCGTCCCTTACCGGTGCTGACCAGTTTCGGCTGGAAGGACTCTTCCGGCTTGGTGGGAATTTTTGCTATGTACATCTGATCACAGGGGATGCCCTCTTTTGCGTAGGTCTTTTGAAAGATCAGCCATTTTCCATCGTAACTGAAATAGGCTTCGGCATTATCACCGCCAAAGGTCAGCTGTCGGATGTTTTGGAGATGGGTTTCATCCGGATAGGCCAGCGTGTCTGTTCTCATGCCAGCCACTACATGCAGCGCACTAAACAGGCAGGTGAGTATAAAGGCCAGGGCGAGCAGGCGGGGTTGATGACGGGATATTTGTCCGCAGAAAGGTTGGAACATGAGAAACATGGTTGTTTTATCAAAGATACGCAGCGCTTCCGGGGTGTATGGTCAGATTTTTGTCAGACTTTCTTCTCAGCGGGCGTAATTTTGACCATGCGCATGTCAATGATGATCCGGGGTTGTCTGATGACGATCGTTTTCTTCACTTTTTCCTGCGGCAATCACTCGGATAAGGGGGCAAACTCTCCATCGGAGAGGCGTCAGGAGGCTGACAGCCTGCTGCTGTCAAAATATCCCGACTCCGTTTCGCTGAGGATGGCGGTATCTGATCGCCATGAAACCGGGGGCCACCTCAGCCAGGCACTTGAGGTGATTGAAGCCGGATTGAAGCGTGACAGTCTGCAGGTCATTTTATGGAATCGCAAGGCATCCCTGTTATTGGCCATGGGTGATACGACCGGAACCATAAGTAGCCTCCTGAGATCGCTGTCCGTCAATCCCGGTCAGACAGACATCTTGCTCGAGCTGGGCTTCATTTATGCGGACCGTCGCGATACCGCAGCGATCTCCGTAGCTGACAGAATTCTTTCGCCTGCAGGTGACCCGCGATTTCGTGCAGAAGCACATTATCTGAAGGGAATTTTTTATGGAAATATCGGCCAATTCCGGGACGCCATTCGTTCCTACGACGATGCCATCGGCACTTCTTACACCTTCACGGATGCGTATATCGAAAAGGGCATTCTGCTTTTTGAACAGCAGCGCATCAATGAAGCACTTGGGGTCTTCGAAAAAGTGTTGACTGTGAACAACGCACTGGCGGATGCATATTACTGGCGCGGCCGTTGTCTGGAGTCTGCCGGAAAAAAAGAAGCCGCGCTGGAAGACTACAGGCGGGCTTTGAGCCTCGACCCGGAAATCCGGGGAGCCATTGAAGGAGAGAAAAGGCTCCTAAAATAGATATATACCATTGATAATCAAATCTTAAATAATATTACTTCAATCTTATTAATAAATAGAAAATGCAACCTTTTCTTTCCGAGCTGTTTAAGCATCAATCATACGATCCGAAATCCTTTTTCCTGATTGCTGGACCCTGTGTGGTGGAGAGCCATGAACTGGTGGAGGAGGTAGCTTCCCGGGTATCGGGCATCTGCAAGAATCTCGGCATTCCGTATGTTTTCAAGGCATCATATCGGAAAGCCAACAGAACGAGTGCGCATTCATTTTCCGGATTGGGAGATGAAACCGCATTAAAGATCTTGCAGCAGGCAGGGCGGCGACATGGCCTGCCGGTGACGACGGACATACATGCGCATGAGGAGGCGGCCATGGCGGCGCCTTATGCAGACATCCTACAAATTCCGGCCTTTTTGTGCAGGCAGACCGATCTTTTGACGGCCGCTGCGGCAACGGGAAGGATCGTGAATGTGAAGAAAGGACAGTTTCTGAGCGGGGCCTCGATGAAATTTGCCGTGGAAAAGATCCGCATGGCGGGCAATGATCGGGTGATGCTGACAGAACGGGGCAATAGTTTCGGTTATCAGGACCTGATTGTAGATTACCGGAACATCCCTGAGATGTCCGCACACGGCGTGCCGGTGATCATGGACTGCACACATTCCTTGCAACAGCCTAACCAAATGGGCGGTGTCACGGGCGGGAACCCTCAAATGATCGGAACGATCGCAAAAGCGGCCATCGCTACCGGAGCGGACGGGCTATTCATTGAAACACATCCGGAGCCTGGCAAGGCGTTGAGCGACGGGGCCAATATGCTGATGCTCAGTAAACTGGAAGGATTATTAAAGGAATTACTACGCATCCGTTCGGCGGTGACCGGATCCTGAACAATGAGATCCAACGAATGGATCAGAGATACTTCAGTGGGTTACGGCGCGCATTGAGGATATACTGTTTGACATTCATCCAAAAAGCCAGGAAGATGTAGATGATCACGGGGGACCCCATGGTCAGGCAAGAAATATAGATGAAATACTTACGAATGGTGACGGAAGGGATGCCCAGGATCTCACCGATGCGTGAACAGACGCCGAATACACGTCCTTCGATAAAATCCTTAATGTTGTTCATATCGTAAAGATAAAAGAAGTTGATGATTGCATAAAGAACTATTGGAGACCGGGGCAGATTGCATTAATTTTGCGAAGTCTGCGCAGAGAAATTGGTCTAAACAATCCATAGATCGTTTTGTTCATCAAGCTATATGGATTTCCAATACTGCGTATTTTATTCTTCAATTACCATCCATCCATAAAAATTAAAGCCATGATTTTCGATCTGGATCTGATCAGGAAGGTCTACGCGGAGATGCCCGGCAAAGTGGAAACCGCCCGGAAGCTCACGGGAAGGCCCCTCACACTGTCGGAAAAAATTCTCTACAGTCATCTCTCACAGCCGGCATCTGCCGCATACCGCAGGGGTACAGATTATGTGGATTTCGCACCGGACCGTGTGGCCATGCAGGATGCGACCGCCCAGATGGCGTTGCTGCAGTTCATGACCTGCGGACGCGACCAGGTAGCCGTTCCCTCTACCGTTCACTGTGACCACTTGATACAGGCCAAATCCGGCGCTGTCCAGGATCTGGCTACAGCCCTAGATACGAACCGCGAAGTGTACGACTTCCTGGCTTCCATCTCCAATAAATACGGCATCGGTTTCTGGAAGGCTGGTGCGGGCATCATTCACCAGGTTGTGTTGGAGAACTATGCGTTCCCAGGCGGTATGATGATCGGTACAGACTCTCACACGCCGAACGCGGGTGGATTGGGCATGATTGCCGTAGGTGTCGGTGGAGCCGATGCGGTGGACGTCATGGCAGGTCTCCCCTGGGAATTGAAAATGCCCAAGCTCATCGGTGTGAAGCTCACCGGAAAGATGAACGGCTGGACCTCTGCAAAAGATGTCATTCTTTGGGTAGCCGGACAGTTGACCGTAAAAGGCGGTACGGGTGCCATTGTAGAATACTTTGGCGAAGGTGCCGATAACATCAGTGCCACCGGCAAGGGAACCATCTGTAACATGGGTGCAGAGATCGGAGCCACCTGCTCTGTGTTCGCCTATGACGAAAAGATGGCTGACTATCTCCGTTCCACCGGTCGCACAGAAGTGGCCGAGCTGGCCAACGGGATCCGCGAGCACCTGCGTCCGGACACCGAAGTGTACGAACATCCCGAAAACTATTACGATCAGGTACTTGAACTGAACCTCGATACCCTGGAGCCTTATGTGAACGGACCGTTCACTCCGGATCTGGCAACGCCCATCTCCAAGATCAAGGAGGCCGTGGCTGAGAACGGATGGCCCGCCAAACTGGAAGTGGCCCTGATCGGTTCCTGCACGAACTCTTCCTATGAGGACATCAGCCGTTCGGCATCCATTGTAAAGGATGCGGTAGCCAAGGG
>CAJBZC010000189.1 GCA_903959965.1 uncultured bacterium | reverse complement strand
ATAACCTGTCATGGCAGGATGTATATTGCTGCCATTTTTCGAAAAGGTCTGGTGATATTCAATATAAAAGCCCGCGGTGATGCGGGCTTTTATGGTATCCTAGATGGATTTGAACCGATCGTTATAGACTGTTTTCGGCTGGTCTCATCTCCCAGACCAAAGCACTGGCACCGAGGATGGCTGCATCCGCTTCTTTCAGTTCGCTGAAAATGAGTTTCACTTTGTTCTGGAATATGGGCAGTAGGTGCTTTTCCATATGTTCACGTGTTGGCTTCATAATCAGGTCACCGGCTTTTGACATTCCGCCAAAGAAGATGATGGCCTCCGGACTGCTGAACATGACGAAATTGGCCAATGCAAGACCGAGAATACGTCCGGTGAATTCATATACTTCCATGGCGAGTTTATCACCCTTCATGGCACACTCATATACAATTCTGGAATCGATATCCTCAGAGACATAATCACGCATCAAACTGGGGACGGCAGGGTCTCGCTCCAGGAATTCAACCGCCGTCCTTGCTACTCCGGTGGCGGATGCATAGGCTTCAAGTGAGCCATGCTCACCGGTACCCGGATGCAGTCGACCATCGGGAATGATGATATTATGACCAAGTTCCCCGGCAAAACCGTCGTGGCCATAAATAAGTTGTCCGTTGGCCACGATGCCACTTCCCACGCCGGTTCCGAGTGTGATCATGATGAAATCTCGCATACCCTTGGCTGCACCATAAGTCATTTCACCCACCGCAGCTGCATTGGCATCATTGGTCAGACGAGCCTGGACTCCAAATTTTTCACCGATCATGCTGGCCAGGGGAATGATTCCCTTCCATTTAAGATTCGGCGCATATTCGATGGTCCCCTTGTAAATATTTCCATTCGGCGCTCCGATGCCAATACCTCGGATCACAGAGAGTCCTCCGCTTTCTTCGATGGCAGGCATGATTGCCTGGTACAGATCCACTATGAACTCTTCAACGGTTTCATGCCTGTGTGTGGAGATTGATCCATGATAACTAATATCTCCACGATGATTGACCAGTCCAAACTTTGTATTGGTACCACCGATATCTATACCGATGGCATACTGTTGCGAGATGGGTACAGTCATTTTCTCCTCGATTAATGTCCTCCTTCGATCTGCTTGTCAAAATCGATGCCTTGTTGTCTCAACACACTCCTGAGTTTGATCGCCAGCCATGCAAGGATGCCAAAGCAGAGAGCGGCCACCAGGTAAGACCTGTGAAGTCCGATGGCACCATCACCTACGACACCTTGCAGCGGCGGGATGATGGCACCTCCGAGGATCATCATGATCAGGAGGGCGGAACCTTCACTGGTGTATTTACCCAATCCTGCAATGCTCAGGGAGAAGATGCAGGGCCACATGATCGAACAACAAAGACCACCGGCCACGAATGCGAAAACGGAAACGATACCGGTCGTGAACGATCCAATGATCATACCTGCCGCAGCCAGAATGGAGAGCACCAGTAATGTTTTTACTGGCTTTTCCTGTCCGAAGAAGAATGCCGCAACGGCGATGGCAATCACGATGGAATAGGGCAGGAGATTATCGATAGGGTTACCATAGAGATAATTAACCAGCAGGATCACCCCAAAGGCTACGAATGGTATCACAGCGGTCGCGATCGTTTTCATCGTACCCTTGAGATTGAAGACGCTGATCGCACCGGTCCAGCGACCGATCATCAAACTGCCCCAATAGAGCGAAATATATTGGGAGATCTTGCTCTCATCCAGTCCTTCTGCGTTAAAATATCCTGGTTGCTTCAGCAGGGCGCCGAAATTGTTGTCAATCGTAACTTCCACACCTACATATACAAAGATGCCCAACATGCCGTAAATAAGCTGGGGATATTTCATTGCTCCCCAACCCACTTCGTTGACGGCGGCCTCGCGGTTTCCATAAAAAAGAATACCGATCACCACAACCAGGGTAGCAAGTAGCAGATAGAGTTTTGAGATGCTTGTCAACATACCAACAATGATGATCGCCAGGATCAAACCAGTCATGATCAGCAGAGAGGCGGAAGCCTTGCGGGTACTTTCAAATGGCTCGTCATTTCGACCTTCCGGCAGTTTAGAAAACTGGAAGATCAACGCAACTGCGGCAAAAACAGCTGCTACGATCATATACAGACTGTTAATGTTCTTGACAGTCACATCAGTAGCGGCAGATCCAACGGAGCCGAAAAGGAAGAAACTTACAATGATAGGACCTAACGTCGTACCAAATGAATTCACACCACCACCCAAATTCAGACGGTGGGAACCCGTTGCAGGATCACCCAGGGAGATGGCAAAGGGTTGTGCACAAGTTTGTTGCAAGGAGAAACCAAGGGCAACTATGAAGAGCGAACCCAGGATTGCATTGAAACTCTCCGCATTAGCGGAAGGAATGATCAGCAGGGCACCAACCACCGAGATCAAAAGTCCGTAAACGATACCTCGTTTATAGCCAATTCGGTTGATAATATCGTACCCAAGTAAATTAGATACAACGAAAATGATCAGCGAACCAATGAAATAGGCCCCATAAAAGGAGGAACCTATCAGTTGAGATTCAAACTGTGTCAACTGGAAATGGGTCTTGCAAAAAGGGATCAGCATGCTGTTGGAGGCAGCAATGAATCCCCAAAAGAAAAAGACCATGACTAGGGTCCCGAGGGCACCATAATTGGTTGGGATACCTGCCTGATTGGAAGGTTGTTTCATGTTGGGATTACTTTATTCATTCGTTTTAGCGGGATGAAAATAGTAAGAAAAGGCGTAGTTAAAAATAATTTTATTAAGCCGGGGATGGCTATGGGTAAACTTCACTAATTTAACCTCGAAAGGAGGTCTGAGATGGAAATCGTTCACGTATCTGCGGAGTGTTATCCGGTTGCTAAAGCTGGCGGACTGGGAGATGTTGTTGGCGCACTTCCCAGATATCAACAGGAGGCGGGGCATGTAGCCAAGGTCGTGATGCCCATGTATCGGACGAGATTCCTTTATGAAAATCATTGGACGGTCGTCCACAAGGGAGGTGCATCATTGGGCACCGCCTGGTTTGAGTATACTGTCATCAAGGAAACCTCCAACAAGCTCGGCTTCGACCTTTACCTGGTGGATGTGCACGGATTGCTGGACAGGGAACGTATTTATGGTTACGAAGACGATGATGAACGTTTCATATCCTTCCAGATTGCCGTAACAGACTGGCTCTCCGTATGGGAACATCGCCCTGACATCGTTCATGT
>CAJBZC010000188.1 GCA_903959965.1 uncultured bacterium | reverse complement strand
GGTATCCATCCTCGAAACACCCATCATCGCCCTGGAAGGTGCCAGCCATCTGCGTTTTGAGCGTTCCACGATCGAAGTGGGACGTGGCATTGGCGTGTACATGGAACGCTGCCATCGGGTGGTCGTAGCCGGTTGCACCATCCGAAACACCGGCACCGCCGGAGTCTTTATGGGACAAGGCGCCCGGTTGGTCGACTCCACTTCGTCCGTGGATGACTACGTCGGAGAGCCCGTCTCCCGCGAAGTGGGCAGCTATCAGAATCATATTTATAACAACACCACCTGGCAACGAAATGCCGGTACGTACAACGGCGTGGAGAGCTGTGACATCTACAACACCGGCTGTGGCGGCATCACCCTCAGCGGCGGCGACAAGAAGACACTCACCCCCGGGCATAGCTACGCGGTGAACAACCGGATCTCACGCTACAATCGCCGCAATAAATTCACCTGGGCGGGCATTCGTGTAGATGGCTGCGGCAACCGCATCGCGCACAACGAGATCTTCGAATCCGACTGGCATGGCATCTTCGTGCATGGCAACGAACATGTATTTGAATATAATCATGTGCATCATGTGACGCTGAACTCCAACGACACGTCCCCCTGGTACATCGGACGCAATCCGAGCGACCGGGGAAACGTCGTGAGATATAATTTTTTCGATCACTGCGGCAATCCGGACCGCATGAACATGGGTATTTACTGCGATGACTCATCCACCGATGTTTACATCTACGGCAATGTATTCAACGATATGCAGACCGATCACGGCGTGCTGTTCAGCAATACGGGATGGCACCTGGTGATGCGAAACAATATTGTCATCCATCCCCCTGCGCACACGGCCATTACTTCCGCCAATTACTACACCTGGGCCGCTCCTCAGGCCGCTTCGATGTTTGATAAGAACGGACTCATCCGCAAGCGCCTCGAACTGGATGTAAACTTCCGAAACCCACCGTATTCCACGCGCTACCCGACCCTCCTGCCCTATCTCGATGCCGTCGTTGAAGGCAAAGAATGGGAAAGCATGCGGGCCAGGGGCAATCTCCTGGAACGAAACCTGATCATCGGCGGACCTGAAAACCCGGTGAAACTCCTGGGCGGACAGCACGCACAGATGGAGAGCCGCAACAACTGGGTGACGAAGGAGGATCCCGGATTTGTGGATATGAAAGGAAAGGATTTCCGACTGAAGGCTGACGCAAAGGCCTATGCCATGATCCCCGGTTTCGAACCTGTTCCCTTCGAGAAGATGGGCATCTATAAGGATAGTTATCGGAAATAAATATAAAAAACCTGAATGAGAGGACTCAGCCTGCTGATAGGATGCGCATTGACAACCAGCTCGATCACTAACGGTGTCGCACAACCGAAATCATATCCGGCGGAATACAATCCGCATTGGACCTCTCAAAGCGAGGATGCGTTCGGATCGATGCCCATCGGAAATGGCGACATCGGTGCCAACGTATGGGTGACGTCCGACGGGACGCTGCACCTGCTGCTCTCCAAGACGGATAGTCACAGCGAGATCGGGCGGCTGCTCAAGATCGGGAAGCTTGAACTGAAGACCAGTCCTGTACTGCTCGATGCGTCATCCTTCACACAGACCCTGCAACTGGACAGCGGCTGGATCAGCATCCGTGGCCGGAAAGACGGTCATGGGATAGAGGTGCGATGCCGCGTTCAATGGGATCGCCCTGTCATGCAGGTAGATGTTCGCAGTGATATTCCACTCACCACTACGGTGACACAGCATCCCTGGCGCACACGGTCGCAACCCATCACCGGAAACGCCCGACATTCAGGCTACGGCGTCGCCTTTCGCGAACAGCCGTTCATGTCGGAAACGGATACCATCCTGCAAGTGCCCGACGCCCTGGCATGGTGCCATGAGAACCTCAGTTCTGTCTGGCGCATGACGCTGGAAAACCAACACATCCCTGACTTCGCCGCCGGACGAAAGGATCCTTTGTTAGGTCGGCGCTTCGGTGCATTGGTAGCCGGCACGGGCATGAAATCGAAGGATCCGCTGACACTGGTATCTGCATCGCCCGTAAGAAATACACGCATCGATATTACCGTTCGTAACACACAAGACCGAAATCTGAACGAATGGATCGATGCGATCAGATCAACCTCACGGTCAAGCCTACACGAAAATGACGTAGCGAGGATCAGCCGGCATGTCAGCGCCTGGCGAAACTTCTTCGACCGGCATTACATCCTGCTGAAACACAAGACTGCCGGAGACACCGCCTGGCGCATCACCCAGGGATACCTGCTGCAGCGATACATGAACGCCTGCGCGGGACGCGGATCGCTGCCGATCAAATTCAACGGATCGATCTTCACCGTCGAACTCGCCAAGGACCTGGGAAATGGCCGCAAGGGCTTTGATGCCGACCACCGGGACTGGGGCGGAAATTTCTGGTTCCAGAATACACGCATGTTGTACTGGAATATGCTGATCTCCGGAGATCACGACCTCATGCAGCCACTATTCAACATGTATCTGGATGCTTTGCCCCTGGCCCGCTTCCGGACACGCCGATACTTCGATCACGAGGGTGCGTATTTCCCGGAGACGGTCACGCCATGGGGATCTTATCTGATCGACAATTACGGATGGGATCGGGCAGGTAAAGCGATGGGGGTGGCGGATAATAAATACATCAGATACTATTGGCAGGGTGGCCTCGAACTTTGTGTCTTGATGATGGACTGGGCCGCTTACACGGGCAAGCGACAAATCTTTCAGGAACGCATGGCGCCCTTCGTCAGAGAGATCATACGATTCTACGATCAGCATTACCCGCGAGGCAAGGATGGCCGGCTTTTTATCTCTCCGGCCCAATCCCTGGAGACCTATCAGGAAGGGGCGACGGATCCGACACCGGAGATTGCGGGTCTACAACATAATATAAATAGAATCCTGAAGGATTTCGGTTATGCGTTCCCGCTAGGATTCCTCGATACCTGCAAACGACTGGCCCGCGAGATCCCCGAACTGCCGATGGAAACCATCGCCGGTGAGCAGCGCATCGCCGCAGGCCGCAACCTGGGTGTACGCGCAAACATCGAGAATCCGGAACTGTACACCATCTTCCCCTATCGGCTGTTCACACTCGAAAGACATGATCTTGAACTGGCCCGGAGAACCTTCAACACCCGCATCGAAAAGCGGGTAGGATGCTGGTACCAGGATGCGATCCAGGCTGCGTTGCTGGGCCTGGGACGTGAAGCGGCGGGGATGGTCACCCAGACCTTCCTCACCAAACACGCGGAGAGCCGATTCCCTGCTTTCTGGGGTCCGAACAACGATTGGGTACCGGATATGGACCACGGCGGCGGCGGGATGTCTGCGCTGCAATACATGCTCCTGCATGCAGAGTCAGATGGCGCAACATTGATGCCGGCCTGGCCTGCTGACTGGGAGGTAGATTTCAAATTACACCTGCCAGGAAAGGAATTCGTCGAAGGAAAATACAGAAAACAAAGCGGCGTAACATTATCGAAAAAGCCCACTTCGATCAATCTAAAGATCATGCCTGCACAATGATCAGGATTAAACATTTATTCAGATGGGGGATACTAATGTCAATCCTGCCCGTCTGTTCATTTGCGCAACCTCCCACCCGAGATAATATAAGACCCAATGTGATCTACATCCTCGCGGACGACATGGGATATGGAGATGTCTCCTGTCTTAACCAAGCGGCAAAGACACGAACGCCAAACTTAGATGCCCTGGCAAGAGAAGGCATGACCTTTACCGATGCCCATGCGCCGGCATCGCTTTGTACGCCCACCCGATACGGACTCCTGACAGGTCGTTATGCCTGGCGTGGAGAGCTAAAAAAAGGGGTATCGAGACAATATGATCCACCGCTGATCGAGCCTGAACGTTACACCGTCGGCAGATTGTTCCAGGAGTCAGGATACTCAACGGCCTGCATTGGCAAATGGCACCTGGGTTGGGACTGGCCCCTGAAGAACGGAGGAATGGTCAGCGATTTGATGAACGACCCGGATGCGGACGTTGCACGCAGACTCGCCGTCGAACGGCAGATCGATTTTACCAAACCCATCCTGAACGGACCGATCACCCGCGGCTTCGATCATTATTTCGGGGATGATGTGCCGAACTATCCTCCCTATGCCTTCATCGAAAACGACAGGCTGACCCGGCAGCCGGATGTATATAAACCCGACTCGATATACGGCCATCCGGGACGTATGGTGTCGGGCTGGCGGTTGGATGCGGTCATGCCGGAACTGACCCGTCGCGCGGTGGATTACATCGATCGGATGGCGGCTGCCAAACGCCCGTTCTTCCTGTATTTCAGCCTGACCTCTCCGCATGTGCCCATCGCTCCGTCGGAGTCATTCAAAGGAAAAAGTGCGGCCGGTGCCTATGGCGATTTCGTCGAGGAGACAGATGCCGCGGTGGGCAACATCATCGCTGCGCTACGTGCGGCGGGCATCGACCGGAACACGATCATCATCTTCACCAGCGACAACGGATCTCCGGCACAGGATGGTTCATCCATGTCGGGCGCTTTCAACAGCGTTCAAAGATTTGGTCATGAACCCAACCGACCTTGGAGAGGCATGAAGACAGATCTTTGGGAAGGAGGACATCGGGTTCCTTTTTTCGTTCGATGGCCAGAAAAAGTAAGGGCCGGAAGCCGAACAAATATAACGGTCTGCCATACAGATTTCATCGCAACCTGCACGTCGATACTCGGCATGTCACTCCCCAATGGAGAAGCAAAGGATAGTTACGACATGATACCCTTACTAGCGGAAAAGCATACCCGAAAATACAAACGCCCCTACACGATCCATCATTCGAGTGAAGGACTATTTGCCATCCGTCAGGGACGATGGAAACTGATCGAAGCCGGACACTCCGGCGGCGGACTGATCCCGCGCATTCAGGAGACGGTTGATGGCCAAACGGTGGACATGCAACTCTATGACTTGAAGCGGGATCCCGGAGAGCAGAAAAACCTCATCCTGAGCAGACCTGGGAAAGTCCTTAAACTGCAGCAGGAGCTTGCCGCCGCGAAAAACGGAGCATCTAAGTGATACAATATACGGGCAAGATCAAACCCTGACCAGTCGCACGGGATAAGTATTCCCCGCATTCCATTGCGCGACATAGACATTCTTATCAGCATCGATGCAAACATCATGACAGTGCTTGAATATCGGCTCTGCCTGCACCATCGGGTCCGGTACTCCGTTTCGGTAACGCGGGCGTGTACCACCCGGGTTGGACACCACCCGACCCTGTCCGTCGAGAATGGTCACGAATCCCGCATTGTAAGTGAGCATATGATTTTTCAATGCGGAGAAACATACGCCGGAGTACATGTATTCGCCATCGAAAACCGCGCGGCTGACATAGGCCCCCGGTGTTTGGATTGAATATTTGTAAACACCGTCCAAACTGAACACCTTGAAGCAGGTCTTCACCCGGTCGGTGCACATCAGTACGGGATCGGCAGGGTTGCGGGTATCCAGCGTGACCCCGTGCGCCTGCTTGAAATATTTCTCGCCAAAACTGTCGCCGCCGAATTTCCGGATGAATTCCCCCTTTGCGCTGAACTGCAGGATGAACTGCGACCCGTAACCATCAGCCACATAAACATCTCCATTGGGACCCACGCAGGTTTCCGTCGGTTTATATTTATCACAAGCGCCGTATGCGCCGATGGTTTTTGGGTTGGGTAAGGTCATGATCGTACGTCCATCAAGGGTGGTCTTGCACACCACTCCCAGCTCATGATCCGTGATGTATAAAAATTCCTCTCCGCCTTCATCATGAATGGTCAACCCGTGGCCTCCAGGAAACTGATCACCCCAGCTGTCCAGCAATTTGCCTGATCGATCGTAGATCAGGATGTTATTCTTCGTCTCATTGGTGAGCAGAAATATCCGGCCTTTCCGATCCATCACCAGTTCATGACAATCCTTCACCGGATGGCGTGCATCGAGCACGCCCCATGCTGCATCTACGCGGTATCGGAAATCGCCATGCCCGATGACCGGCCCTTTCAACATGCGTCGGTGTATGATCCCAAAAGAAGAAAAAGCGGCAACACCTGCCAAGCCGGACGCGCTGCGGGCGATGAAATCTCTCCGATCCATGTGTATTAATTAGTAAAAATCAATATACAGAAATTTGCCTTTCCCTTCGTGTCTTCCAACCTTCGCGGTCGACTTTTAGACCACATTGACAATCAAGTACATGATCCTGCCAATGCTCCCAACTCTTGGAGAGTCCCTAACTCTTGGAGAGTCCCTAACTCTTGGAGAGTTTAAATCCAATCCCACTGGACAATAGAGTATACCCCATTGCAAATCTCCCCTGCCAGACGCCAGCCTAAATCGACTATATTAGCCGCTAAAGTCGAAATACGGATCCACTTAGCCTAAATGACGCTCACCAGGAACGCTAGACTAACATCGAATTCACTCCAAATGAATAAGTCCCGAATGAACATTCTAACGATCATACTCTTTTCTCTGTTTGGCTGGATAAATAGTCAGGCAAAGGAAATACCTGAATCAGATACCTCACTGGATTTCGCACGCACGGAGTTTCGGTTATACATTCCCTCTAGTTCTAACATTGCTCCCCAATTCAGGATTGATCCAACACTGAAAGATGGCCTCTTCGCCTATCGGATCCAGCGAAGCGGCAGGCAGTCAACCGTTACTTTTCTGGGTGAGACACCGATCGAAGTATCCCATGCCGTACATGAATTCCTGGAACAACTTGGCTTTCATTTCGGGCTCGACGGTGTGAAACATCCAAAAACACTGCGACCGGACACCCTCAGATCCGGCTATTATCTTACTCGACCTCACACCCGCTGGCGCGGGATTCGACAGCATGTGAACTTTCCGATGGACATCTCCTCCTACCCTCAGGAAGAGGCACGTGAATATCTGCGCCGACTCGTTCGCATGCGTTTCAACAAGATCGCCGTACACAGCTATCCAAATCTCTGGCATGAGGTTGTCACCGGAGATACCATCGAACGCGCCGGAAATTTCTTCTACGATCGTCCGCATCCCATCCCCGACCATCCGTTGATCCGCGACAGGATACGCTTCAACAAAAAACTATTCTGCATCCCTGAAGTGGAATCAGCCTATAGCGACCGCATCCTTCGCAGCCGCCAGGCCACCGCCTGGATGCACGATATGCTCAGCTATGCGAAAGAGATCGGACTGCGCGTGCATTTCTCCATCGAACCCCGCCGACGTGGAGACATCGCCTACATCCTAGACAACGCACGCTCCGCGATCGAACAATACCCGATGATCGACGAACTCGGCATCATCACCGAAGAACTGGGTGGATGGGGCGAAACCTGCACCGACAGCACTGTCAGGGATGTGCTGAAACGGAGATTCGGGGCCGAAAGCCTGCAGGATACCATCGTTACCCGCGTCATCCGACCGCGTCAGACCGACCTGGATAATCTCCTCGAACAACTCGGGCGGAATATGGAAGCTGTCCGCCGAATCCCGCAACAGTCGTGGTTTCGTGATCGACACATCGAACTACAACTGG
>CAJBZC010000187.1 GCA_903959965.1 uncultured bacterium | reverse complement strand
TCGCAAACTCAAAGAATACAACATTGACGAATAAGCGAAAACACCTGATACGTAGCCTGTTTGTCCTGGCGCTGGTGCCCTTCTTTATACAAGGAACCTGTCGGCTGTCGATGCAGGACATCTCCATTCCTCCGGAGGTAAAAACCGTAAGGGTCAATTTTATTGAAAACAGGGCACGTTATATCAATCCGCTGTTGAGTCCACGACTGACGGAAAAACTGCGCCAGAAGATCGTCAACCAGACCCGACTGAGCCAGACCAATGGTGAGGCAGACTACGTCATCTCGGGTACGATCACCGACTACTCCGTCAGCACATCCGGCATCTCCGACAACCGGGAATCCAGTAATAACCTCAACGTTACGGTCAATATCGTCTTCAAGAGCCGACTGGATGAAAAAAAGAATTTCGAAAGTTCCATAACGCGTAACTTTCCGTTTCCGGCCAGCCAGACCCTGCAGCAGGCGGAAGCCGGACTCAACGAGGATATCATCAAGAATATAACCGACGAGATCTTCAACAAGATCTTCTCCAACTGGTGATCATAATCCTGAAGCCGATGGAAAACAAACTGGACCACATCGTCAAAACCACGCTGGCAAGGCCTTCCCTCCAAGACATGGGCAGGGAGGAACTCCTGATGCTTACGCATGAGTTCCCCTACACGTCGGTATTGCAATTTCTGTATACCAAAAAGTTGCAGCAGTCGCAGGACCCACGTTTTGGCAACAGTGTCACCCGGACGGCGCTTTTTTTCAACAACCCGCATTGGCTTAACCAGCAGCTCAGAGAAACAACGGCCGTCGAACGTGTCCGGGATCAGGATGTGCAACATGGTTCTATGGTTGATTCCGGAATGCTTTCTTCCGTTGCAGCACCGGACACACTGGAGAATGAGGGTATTCCGGATCACAGGTTATCGATGTCCGAACAGGCACTCATAGATTCGATTACTGAAGCACCAGACGGAAGCCTTCAGCGCGACGAAGCCGAGATCCTGGCAATGGAAACCCTGGAGTACGAATCCGGGTTGGAGGACTCGGATGATTGGGCGGCAGAGACGACCTTTATTGAAGAGCCCGAAACATCGGACGAGTTTCCGACATACACAGACTTCGCATCTGAAGATATTGGAACCGTGGACCAGGAAATTGAGGAAACAGATGAAAATGATCCTATCCCTGCGGATCTTTCATTGGCCGCATTCCATCATGAAAATTCTGATGCTTCTAAGGCAGACGTAGCATTGTTTGAGGAAAAAGCAACGCAGGATCCCACTGAAGATGCCGACAATCCTGATGATTCAACGCAAACCTTTGAAGAAACAGATACACCAGCCTCTGATTTGTCTTCATTCGAACTGCTAGCGGACGCTGAGGATGAGATGCTTGCAGTCACAAAACCGGAAGATCTGATAACAGAGGAATCTCAGATCACGTCGCCCTCGGTTGATGAATTTACACCATCGGAATCGGAGGAACTCACCCCGGAGTTCACTGGAGATTCCGAAATCAACTCCACCCCTACCAACGAAGAATTTTCTCTGTCGGCATCTGAAGAAAGCATTGCAGAGATCGAAACTGACGCATTGGATGAGGGGGAGCATGCTCCTCCTGATGTTACGCCTCAGCCCCCCAGCCCGTCTTCATTGATCACCGTGATCGCCTCGGTCGAACCCAGGGAAGCTCATTCTATTCATACCATCGGTCTTTCAGAGGAGGCTGATAATGATGATGATGCGGTTTTGATTGTCGATGCTCCGGAGGTCGTACATGAACCCATCACAGCTCATCAGCCATCAGGCGCTGAAATTCCGGTCTTTGAATCGCCTACAGAAATGGCAGAGGATGCTGAATCGGATAATGATGACGATTCCGTCATCGAGGTCACCCTGCCGCCTGTTGATGCAGCTGAAATCCCTATGGATGTCTCTGAATACGGTGTGGAGGACGAACCCCATCCTTCCGGGCTTGAACATGCTGGCTTCCAACCGGAAACTTTGCTGGAAGAGTCAGATGCTGCTGGTGACGAATCAGGAGTCGAAGGATCGCCCATTTCCTCTACTTTGGAAACCGTGCATATCTGGGAAGGCTTATCATCCCTCCCTGAATATGAAGCGGAAGATAGCGACCATCCGGATGCTACGGAACCCGGAGGAGAAGCCCATTATGATGATAGCACCCCAGGCATCAATCCGGGTGATCTGATCAAAATGGCGGGCCTGGATCAGCACACTGAGACCGAACTGAGCTTCGAACCATTGCATCTGACTGACTATTTTGCCTCGGTTGGTGTCAGTCTTCCCTCGGATGAACAGCCGGATGTCTTCAGCCGGCAATCCCGGAGTTTCACCGGGTGGATCAGGGCCATGAAACGCATCCATCCCGAAAAAAGCACCATCCCCTTCACGCAGTCTGAATCTGAAGAGATTCGAAATGAGGCTGAGCAGTCCAACGAGCAGGAGGAAGTGCTGACAGAAACCATGGCCGGGATCTATGCCCTGCAGGGGCTTACGCACAAGGCGATCGACATATACGAAAAATTATCTTTGCTGAATCCTGAAAAATCTGCTATTTTCGCGGCCAAACTATCTGAACTCAAAGGCAAACTACCATGAGCATATTATTCCTGATCCTTGTCGTTATTGCTTCCGTTTTGCTCGCCTTCATCGTATTGGTACAGAATCCCAAGGGCGGTGGCCTTTCAGGTAACATTGCGGGATTCAGTAATCAGTTCATGGGGGTTAAGCAAACCACCGATGTGCTCGAAAAAGGCACCTGGATCCTTGCCGGCGTCATAACTGTGCTCTGCCTGCTTTCCGCCATGCTGGTGAAAGAAGGTGGTCAGGCTGACGACAAGTTGATCAAGAGTATCAACCCGAATGCCACCAGCACGGCTCCGATGCAACAGATGCCAGCCCCTGCGCCTGCTCCTGCTAAATAACTCTCCCAAAATAGTTAACCAAACCCTGCCTTTCGGCGGGGTTTTTTGTCTGAATACCTCATGCTCAATGTCATGGCAACAAGAAACATCAAGCGCTGGCTGGCTGTCGGATGTGCAACATTGACGGGCGTTGCATTGCTGACCGTTTTTCTTCCTGCCACTTCCTTTGAAGAGGAAAGCAGGATCTTCCTGGTTTCTTCCGATAGCACTGCTCCGGCGGTGGTGGCCGGCCGACTCAAAACAGCGGGTATCCTCTCCCGGTCAGGGATCGTGGAAAGGCTGGCTACGGATGGCTCAGGCAATCGAAGACTGAAACCTGGAAGGTATCGCGTCACACGAGGGATGAGTCAGATCAGGGTGTTGGAAATGCTGCTCAAGGGACGACAGGAGCCGGTGAGATTCGTGGTGAACAAGTTTCGGACGAAGGAGGATTTCGCCAGGTATGCCGGCCGGCAGCTGGAATGTGATTCCGCAGAGATGGCGAAGTTCCTGATGTCGCCAGATTCGATGGGACGGTTTGGGCTGGATACGCTGACAGCCATGACGCTGGTGATACCTAATACGTATGAATTATACTGGAATACAGACGC
>CAJBZC010000186.1 GCA_903959965.1 uncultured bacterium | reverse complement strand
TTTCCCGTCGGTGATGATGTTACCACCCGACTGAGGACTGGTCAGAATGCCGTTGACCGCTTTCCACTGGTTTTTCGGTTGATTCGCATGCCAGCCCTTCAGATCCTTTCCGTTGAAGATTCGGATCGGCGTACCCCAGACCAACGGCTTGCTGCGCTTCAGTGAAGGAGCCCGCTCGCCCGTAAATGAATGAGTCTCTCCGCGACTGCTAAATATCTTTCCCTTCAGTTTTCCATCTTCCAGCATCCCTTCAAAGACCATATCCTTGTCGTTCTGCTCCCATTGCGGGGGAATGGTGAAACTCACCTTCCCGTCCTTGAAATTGACCCTGGAGATCGGACGGGCACTGCCGCCATCCGCGACAAACTGCCCCACAAGCGCCGAATTCCCGGACAGTTTGACTTCCAGCCACGACGGAGCAACGCGCCATCCCTGATCCACCGTCAGATCCCAGCGACCAATGATCGGAGAGGCCGGAGACGGTAATTCTTGGTCCAGTACCGGACGGGATGAAATCAGAAAAGCTCCAATGAGGGTGATGGCAATAAATGATGTCAATGTCTTGTGCATGAAAAAGGGTTATTCAATGAAATTAGGATTTTTCCAAGGATGATACCGAACATGAAGATGCCTGACAATTACTTTATGAAATCCTCTCTTGCACTTCGGATACCTCCAAAGGAGTATTCCTGTCCCTGATCGGGATGGCAGCCCCTACATCCCGCTGAAATAAAGTAAATTCCATCCACATGAAAAAGGCGCTGATCGCAGTTCTCCTGTGGGTGTTCTCCTCCTGTTGGTCCGGCATCCACGCGCAATTGCGATTGTATGTCGACGGTCAGCCTGTTCCGGCACAGGATGGTCGGATCCGCTACCGTTTCACAGCCTCCGGAGACATGATCACTGCAAATCCGGCGGTATTCGGAGAACCGGATTGGCGACCGGCCGATGAAAGTCTGACGCGAAAAAGCATTCACGACCAGACCCTCTGGATCCGAATCCCGCTTGCCATCTTTCGGAATGAAAAACCCATCGCGCTCATTTCCATTGAAAACCCACACATCAATTTCCTGAAATGCTGGTTCATGCGGGGCGACAACGTTGTTTGGGAAAGCCGGGTTATGGGCGACCACCTGCCGTTTGATGCGCGAGAGATCCCGGATGCCGGATTCAGCTTCAGCCTGCCACAGGGATACGAGACCAGACAATTGGAGGTCGTTTTCGCACTGGACAAGCGAAAATCAAAAATGGAAATACCCCTTTACTTCTCCACCATGGATGACATCTCCATCCGAAAAGAATCCGAGGGAGCCGGCATGGGCTTTCTTCTCGGATTCATCTCTTTGCTTGCATTGATTCAGATCTATCTCCTGGTCAGCACCGGAGACAAAGCCCACGCCTGGTACACCTTGTATCTGCTGATCATCACCGGCTACCTGCTGGCAGACAAAGGACTGTTGTTCAAATATGTTTTCCCGGGAACCCCCGATTTCAATGATCTGTTGCGACCCATGTTTCTGACCCTTTGCCTGCAACCTGTCATGATGTTCTACCGGACGCTGTTGCAGTTAAAACAAACCATGCCGATCCATGATCGGATCATCAAATGGATACTTGGCTTACATTTCCTCCTGATGGTCATCGGATTTTCCTCCAGACCCACCGAAGATTACACTGCACAACATTTCTGGATCAGCATTATTAGTGTGGTTTCACCCGCCATTCTGATCATCTTTCTGTGGATAACGGTAACGGCTACACGAAGAAAGATCCCACTGGCAGGATATGCTGCTTTTTCGCTGGCCGGTCTGAGCCTGTTCATTCTCCTGTTCAGTCTGCATCAAAACGACAGACTACCCGACATCCTTGCCATCACCAGTCATGGTCAATATGCAGGCATGCTGCTCGACGGGGTAGTCATGACCTTTGCCCTGATCCACAGGTTTCTGAGTTTTAAACGACGGAACCGAGAATTGAGACAACAGATCCGAGAACAACAGGAAATCATTTTCAGGGAAGTCGCCCAATGGCAGCACCGCGAGATGAACAGGATCTCCCATTTTCTGCACGACAGCCTGGGTTCATCCCTCGCACTCATCCGCCTGGAGACCGACTACATGGAACTCTCAGAAGAAAATCGAAGGGCACTATCGGAAAAGATACACCGACTTGGTGCAGACATCCGACAGATGAGTCACAACTTCAGCACGCGGCTGCTGGAGGAGAAAGGCGTCAAGACCATTGTCGAGGAACAGATACACCGACTCCGGCAGATCCATGACATCGACATCCAACTCGAGTGGATCGGCAACGACAACTCCATCCGGTTCCATTATCAGATGGTGATGTACCTCATCGTTCAGGAACTGCTCCGAAACCTGATCCGACATGCCCGGGCAGCCAGGGCCAACCTGCAGATCCTGACCGCTGAAAGCCGTGTTTATATTTATATGGAGGATGACGGCGTTGGGGCAACCAATACCGAAGGGGGCATCGGATTGAGGCATATCCGGGATCTCGTGGAATTGCTGCGCGGATCATTCAACATCCATACGGCAACAGGACAGGGCTTTAGCATCAGTATCGAATTTAATCAGACAGACCATGAAGGCCATGCGCACCGGGATTCTTGACGATCATCCCCTATTCGTGGAAGGACTCAGCGCCATCCTCTCCAACTACCCGTGGATAGATCTCGTATTCCGTGGCGAAGACGGCGTATCACTCCGGCAATTCCTCCAGGAACAAAAACTAGACCTGCTCTTCCTCGACATCAACCTGGGTAAGGAAAACGGGATCGAGCTGGCGGAAGCATGCAAGAGACACAGTCCTGCGATGCGGATCATCATTCTCTCCACACATCAACCCGCAGACATCGGTCTCGATATGTCCAGTTTCCTGGGTGATGCCTACATGCTCAAGATCTCCGGTCGGAAAGTGCTGGAAGAAGCCATCAAAAAGGTCTGCAACGGCGAAACATACACCGACCCAAATCTTACGATCGCTCCAAAGAAACCGGTGCAAAACCCCTTCCGCCTTACCAAACGGGAATATGAGATCATCGAACTCATCCGTCAGGGTTGTACCACCCGTGAGATCGCTGAACGGCTGTTCCTGAGCGAACTCACCATCAAAACCCACCGACGGAACATCAGTGAGAAGATCGACAGCCGAAACGTGGCGGATATGCTGAGCAAGATCTCACCGCGCTGATCACCATGATCATGGTCATAATGAATCCCCGTGGTTGCATTTGCGAAGCTCAGGATATTATATTTGTGCGCCGAACCAGGCCTTAACGCTTGATTGGGTATGCACCACCTCATCACCACATTCAACGCATCGTTTTGAGAATCGTCATCGTCTATCAATATTTCGGCACGCCCGCTGGCGGATGGAGCACCAGGGTCTATGAACAGGCGAAACGCTGGGTAGCCAGCGGCGCGGAAGTGACGGTCATCACCAGTCCATATTACAAGTCGGACATCAAGGCCAATGGTTTCATTTCCAAACAGGAAGTGGACGGCATCAAACTCGTCGTGATAGACGCCGGAGATTCGAACAAGATCTCCATCCTGAAGCGCATCATCCGGGCCATCCTGTTCTCCATCGTATCATCCTGGTATGCCGTCAGACTTCCAGCAGATGTCCTCCTGGCCAGTTCCGGACCCATCACCGTAGGCATTCCGGCGCTGCTGACCAAGTGGTTCACCCTGAAAAAGATCGTATTCGAAGTCAGGGATCTCTGGCCGCAGGGTGCCATTGAAATGAAACTCATCCGAAACCCGCTCCTGGTCAGGCTTGGACTGGGCTTCGAAAAAATGTGCTACGACGCAAGCGACCTGGTCGTACCCTGCAGCCGGGGCATGGAAGATGGCATACTGTCGCGCTATCCGGAAGTCAAGACCCTGGTGATCGAGAATGCCTGTGATGTGGAATTGTTTGGCAAGAACGCCGTTGCCTGGCAACGCCCCGACTGGGTGTCTGACCCGGAACTAAAACTGTTCGTGTACTTCGGTTCCCTCGGCGTGATGGACGCCTGCGAAGAGATCCTGGATGGGTTTGCCGCCATGGAAGACCGGGCATCAATTCGTCTCGTCTTCATCGGTGACGGATCGGAGCGATCGGCCCTGGAACAGCAATGCGCCCGACTCGGTCTGACAGAGCAGGTAAGGTTTCTCGGGCTGCGTCCCAAAAAGGAATTGATCGGCTGGGTGAAATCGGCCGTCGCCACCTTCGTGGTATTCAAAGATCATCAGGTACTGTCCACGAGTTCTCCCAACAAGATGTTCGACAGTTTCGCCGCCGGTATTCCGATCATTCAAAACACCCGGGGCTGGATCAGGGAACTGGTGGATCGAAGCGGCTGCGGCATCAACGTAGCACCTAAAGACCCCAAAAGCATGGCCGCTGCGATCCATGAGATGTGCAACATAGAACCGGGCGACTGGCAACGCATGTCCG
>CAJBZC010000185.1 GCA_903959965.1 uncultured bacterium | reverse complement strand
CGTCAACCGGGCAAGGGTGGCCTGTTCGAAGGCATAGGCCATCCCCAGCAACGGGCCTTCCTGCCAGGCACCGCCCACGAAGGATAATCCCATCGGCAGATGCTGCACGGCCCCCATCGGCACCGTGACATGCGGATAGCCTGCCATCGCTGCAGGTTGTGCGAAGTAATAACCGTTGCCATAATCACCGTTGATCAGATCGGTGAAGGTGGCCGGTCCGCTGCTGACCCCCACGATGGCGTCGAGGCGGTTGTCCTTCACTAGCTTATCGATCGTGGCGCCGGCACCGGTGGATTTCTTTAATGCCTCCAGGTATTCGGCACTCTCAAGTCCACCCTTGGCCTGACTGGACTCCAGGAGCTCCTGCCGGAACCAGGGCATGGTCTTATCGGCATTCTTTTCGTTGAAAGCGATCACTTCCGCCAGGGTCTTCACCCCTGCATTTGCCCTGGCGAGGTAATCATTCACCCCTTGTTTGAATTCATACAGCAAGACGTTGAACTCACCAGCTCCGTGCGGCACCATCTGCTTCAGCAATTCGACTTCCACCAGTTCCGCACCCAAGCCACGCAAGGTATCCAATGCCTTCATATAAACTTCAGAGACAAGATGATTGCCGCCGCTTACATGACGTTTTTCAAATCCGAGACGCCTGCCTTTCAGCGCGTCCTTTTTTAAATAGGATATATAATCGGCGGAGGACTTTCCATCACTGTTTTTTGTGGCCGCATCTTCGGAATCGACACCCGTGAGCGCTGCGAGCAGTATTGCTGCATCCCTCACGCTGCGGGCCATGGGACCTGCCGTGTCCTGTGTCTTTGAAATGGGGATGATGCCACTCCGACTGACCAGTCCCACCGTGGGTTTGAGGCCCACCACCCCGCAATGCGAAGACGGAGAGATGATCGATCCGTCCGTCTCCGTACCCACGGCCACGGCACACAAAGCCGCAGCCACCGCACTCCCGGATCCGGAACTTGATCCGGAGGGATTGCGACCCAGCACATGCGGGTTCTTCGTCTGCCCGCCCCGGCTGCTCCATCCACTGCTCGAATTATTCGACCGGAAATTGGCCCATTCACTCAGGTTGGTCTTCCCGAGGATAACAGCTCCGGCCTTGCGAAGTTGCCCGACAATGAAGGCGTCTTTCGCAGCGATGTTTCCTGCAAGGGCCAGCGAGCCCGCGGTCGTCTGCATCTTATCGTGGGTATCGATGTTATCCTTGATCAGCACGGGGATCCCGTGCATGGGTCCGCGGAGCCTACCTGACCTGCGCTCCCGGTCGAGTTGGTCTGCAATAGACAGCGCATCCGGATTGATCTCGATCACAGCATTGAGTTTGGGGCCCGCTTTGTCGATGGTAGCGATCCTGTTCAGATAATGCTGCGTCAGCGCACGCGCCGTCAATGTACCCGCTGACATGCGGCGTTGCAATTCAGCGATATCGGCCTCCGGTGGCAGGGGGGCGGCGCGCGGCATCAGACTTTGGAGGACGGGTACGGCGGGGATGGCCATGGCTGTGCGGCCGAGGAAATTCCTTCTGTTCATGAAATGAATGTAAATCATTATGCGGAAGTGAACGATGGAAATTTCGCAAACGGCGAGCTGTACCTTTGCAGCATGTCGTATTCATCGCTCGAAGCATGTCTGCTGGATCTGGAAAGAACGGGACAGCTGATCAGGATCCGGGAAGAAGTGGATCCGCACCTGGAGATGGC
This sequence comes from uncultured bacterium, assembly GCA_903959965.1. Classification (GTDB taxonomy): domain Bacteria; phylum Bacteroidota; class Bacteroidia; order Chitinophagales; family Chitinophagaceae; genus Pollutibacter. Next base: position 3,434 of record CAJBZC010000185.1, on the reverse strand, counting down.
CGCCATCCACCTGCGCGTTTACGCTGCCGGTGGGCCTGCCCTGCTCTTTGAACGGGTGAAGGGCAGTCGCTTCCGGGCAGCATCCAATATCTTCGGGACGATCGAACGCAGCCGGTTCATATTCCGTCATCAACTGGCGGCCGTGCAGCAGGTGATCCGGCTGAAGAACGACCCAATGGCGGCGCTACGCGATCCGTTGGGAAACATAAGTGCAGGACTCGCGGCGATGAAGGCCCTACCCCTGCTTAATCCGTTATCGAAACCGGTGCTGCACCAGGAAATAAATATATCCAACATCCCGCAGATCCAGCACTGGCCGATGGATGGTGGCGCATTCGTCACCCTGCCACAGGTATATTCCGAGGACCCCGATAGGCCGGGCATCATGCGATCGAACCTCGGCATGTACCGAGTACAGCTCTCCGGAAATAAATATGAACAAGATCGAGAGATCGGATTACATTATCAATTGCATCGAGGTATTGGCGTGCATCAGACGAAGGCTAACGGTCACGGACAACCGCTGAAAGTGAGTGTCTTCGCCGGTGGGCCACCCGCGCATACCGTAGCAGCTGTGATGCCGCTTCCGGAAGGACTCAGCGAGATGACCTTCGCGGGATTGTTGGGTGGTCGTCGGTTCAGGTATACTTACCGCGATGGCTTCTGCGTAAGTACGGATGCTGATTTTGTGATCACCGGTGAGATCCATCCCGGCGAAGTGAAACCTGAAGGCCCGTTCGGCGATCACCTTGGGTATTACAGCCTGCAACATCCGTTTCCGTTGATGCGCGTCCACAAGGTTTATGCCCGCAAGGATGCCATCTGGCCCTTCACGGTCGTCGGCCGTCCGCCGCAGGAGGACACGAGTTTCGGACAACTGATCCATGAAATGACGGGTGATGCGATCCCGAATGAGATCCCCGGGGTGAAGGAAGTGCATGCCGTCGATGCAGCCGGAGTTCACCCGCTCCTGCTGGCCATCGGCAGTGAGCGATACACACCCTTCATGCCCGTCAAACGCCCGGCTGAGTTGATGACCATCGCCAGTCATATCCTCGGTACCGGTCAGTTGAGTCTGGCCAAATACTTGTTCATCACTTCCGATCCGACCAATAGGCTGTCCACGCATCATGTGGATGAATACCTGCAGTTTGTATTGGAGCGGATCGATCTGCGCCGGGATCTGCATTTCATCACCGAAACGACCATTGATACGCTCGATTATTCGGGCACCGGACTGAACATTGGCAGCAAAGTCGTGCTGGCCGCTTATGGAGATCCGGTGCGTTCGCTCAGTACGGAAGTCACCCCGGCGCTTCGATCTATCCCCGGTCTGCAACAAGCGGCTCTGGTAATGCCCGGCGTGGTAGCTGTGACTACGCGCAATTTCACGACGCTTGCGGATGCGTCAGAGGAAGTCGATGCTTGGCAGGAAGTGCTCAGAGACGCGATCCCCCAACTGGAGGGTACGCCCATGATCGTGTGGTGTGATGATGCCGCTTTCACTACAGCGAGTCTCAACAATTTCCTCTGGGTCACTTTCACCCGCTCCAATCCGGCGACGGATATCTATGGCATTGGTGCCTTCACTCGTCACAAACACTGGGGCAGCGAAGGTCCGGTGATTATTGATGCGCGAGTGAAACCTCACCATGCGCCGGCACTGGTGCCTAACGCTGCCGTGGAGAATCGTGTGGATCGGTTCTTTGCTAAGGGTGGATGTCTGTCGACATGGGGATGAACAATCTAAATGTCGTATCCCTTCAGCGCAGATTCACAGCGTCTTTTTCCGTTTCAAGTAATCACTGGGCGACATCCCCTTGATCTCTCTGAATGTTGTCAGAAACGAGGATCTGGAGGCAAATCCCGACGCAAGTCCAATGGCTTCAATCGTTTTTTCCCTGGTCGCACCTCCATCAAGCAACGCACAGGCATGACTGATCCTGCGTTCAGACCGCATGCGGGTAAATCGTGTCTTGAGGATGCTGTTGTAGCAATAGTACAAGTGGTGTTTCGGAACGTCCAGTTCCCGCGCCATGTCATCCAGACTGAATTCAGGATCCAACCATGGCTTACCCTCGTCCATGAAGTGGTTGATGCGGTTGGCCAATTCCTTGAATTGAGGAGTTGCACTTACAGAAGAATGTTCGCCCGTTTCGATATCATCAAACGTTTCCGACGGATCTCCATCGTTTTTGGGTGCGAATGAGGCAGATGTCCCATCCTGGGAGACCAAACCCTGATTCGAACGCCATCTCGGAATTCCATACAGGATCTCCGGGAAGAACAACAACATCGCCGGGATGACCGCCACACCAACAGAAGTAATGTATAACCAGAAAAGGGTGGCCAGTTCCTGGGTCCCATCGACAAAGTTGACCAGATACTCTATCGTTAAGGCAATGAATGAAAATTCTGTTAATAGACATAGCCAGAGGAAGGCTATCATGAATCTAAGGATATTCCGCGCATCTGCTAAAGGTATCCGATGCCTGACAGGATAGTGACGTTGGAATCGTTGCACCAGGAAAAGACTGTAACCCGTATATCCGAGCCAGGATAAAGGCCGTGCGATCACGTTGATGATCACCGGAAAAATCACAAGTTCGGGAATCTTAACCATGTTATATATATCCCGCATGATCTCCCCGGCAACCCACATTTTGTAGTCCCATGGTTTGAAGACATAAGGCAAAATGCCGATCAGCTGGACAACGAAGGGGATGAAATGCCAGAAATCCTTGCGGCTGAGTCCTGTCCTGTCGGACAACGTACTCCTGACGTAGAAGTAAATGAAAGGTCCCAGCAGATAAAAGAACGGACTGAAGTGATTGAAAAATACTGCCATCCAGAAAACAGAGTCCCCTGAAAAGGCAAAATGATGGGTCAACAAGAGGCTGGCGATTACCAGCAGGGAGGAAGAAAACCACGCAGAACCGGGTTGCAATCTCCGGTTGAAATAGAAGATCAGCAGCGCAAGGAGAACAATCAATAATGCGATGGATATCTGCATGGAGCTTGTCGGATCACTTCAGTGAATGAAGATACCCAAAAGACACCATAGAAGAAATAGTGAGCTGCCATAAAAGCGACAAAGTCATCAAACCCCCTGCCTTTTCTTCGCGCCCTGGCGGTAAAGCCTTCTTCCGCCGAAGGCAGCTCCCGCTGCCAAAAGCAGCGAGAGCCCTCCGTCGACCGGAACATCACCCGGAGTGGGGCCTTCCACTCCCAGTTCTTCCTCCTGCGCCAGCACCGGCAGTGAGGCGATCAGCAGTATGCAGAGGATGCGTATGAACTTGTTCATATAGGATGATTGATCGTGTGGTTATATTAATTTTTCAGAATGCGCACCTGCTGCGTTTCGCCATTATCCATTTCCACCTGCAATACATATCCGCCCGAACTACGCATACCCGGCACCGTTAGTCGGTGCT
>CAJBZC010000184.1 GCA_903959965.1 uncultured bacterium | reverse complement strand
TGCAGGTATTTCCCGCATCGGACTGATCCATCGGGGCTTCTCTTCCTATGGTAATACGGAATTCAGGAATGCACCGATGTGGCACCTCGCCATCGAGATGAAGCGCCGCAATCCGGGTATGCTGATGATCAATGATCCCTCACATATCTGCGGTCGTAGAGATATTCTTGCTGATGTAGCACAGAAGGCGATCGATCTGGATTTCGACGGTCTGATGATCGAAAGCCATATGGATCCCGATAAGGCATGGAGTGACGCCAAGCAGCAGGTCACCCCGGCTCGTCTGGCTGAAATGATCGATGCGATCCAATGGCGGATGGAAGATGTGTCTTCCGAGACCTTCCATGCCGCACTTGATAAACTGCGTGAACAGATCAACCACATCGATGATGAATTGATGGACCTGCTCTCCCAGCGTATGCGCATCGCTGAAAAAATTGGAGAATATAAGCGCAATAACAGCGTAACCATCCTGCAGACCAACCGATGGAATCAGATCCTGGATAAGTCGTTCCACAAGGCCGACAAGCTGGGACTTTCCCGGGAATTCGTCACCCGCTACCTGGATGCCGTCCATATGGAAAGCATCAACAGGCAGAACAATGTGATGAACAGCTGATCCGAACCGGCGGCAAATTGCGGGTTAACAGATACCCATGCAAAAGACCTTTCTGTATGCCCATGCCATGTGGGCGGTTGGGGATAAGGCCCCTGTGCTGACCAAGACCGTTCGAGCTGTTCTCTATGCCCATCTTCAAAAATGGGCGGAAGAGAAAGGTATACGTTTGCTCACCGTGAACGGTGGGGTGGATCATATCCATGTCCTGGTCAACCTCCATCCTGCCCAGAATCTGGCACAGGTCGTTCGACAACTTCGGTCGGAGAGCGCTGAATGGCTCAATGTTACGAAGTTGGTTACCGAGCCTTTCTCATGGGAAGATGAATATGCTGCCTATTCGGTGAGTCCGAATGTGATTCGTCAGGTGACGGATTATTTCGAACGCCAGGATGAGTATCACAAGACCCGCTCGCTTGCTGATGAAATGGAAGTGTTTGAAAAACTGCAGTCCGGACAATGACCGGGCCGCTCCGATGATGCAATACATATGATGAATGACAACGTCGTCATGCGTTTCTCAGCGAAGCCTGTGACGTATCATTTCAACGGAAGTCTCTCTCAATTGGCTGAGGTGACTGATCAGCAGCGCACTGTGATCGTCACGGATCGCCATCTGATGACAGCGCATGCCGTAAGTTTCGAGGGATGGAAGACGATTGTACTAGAACCAGGAGAGGAACATAAGGTTCAGTCCACCGTGGATGACATTATTCGCAGGCTGATAGAATGGCAGGTAGACAGGTCCTTCACCCTGGTGGGCGTAGGGGGAGGGGTGGTGACGGACATCACCGGTTACGCTGCGTCGGTCTACATGCGTGGACTAAGATTTGGTTTCGTGCCTTCCAGTCTGCTGGCCATGGTGGACGCTTCCATCGGTGGAAAGAATGGCATTGATGTCGGTCCCTACAAGAACATGGTCGGAGTGATCCGGCAGCCTTCCTTCCTCCTGTACGATTTTGATTTGCTGGAGACCCTCCCCGAAACGGAGTGGTCGAATGGTTTCGCCGAGATCATCAAACATGCTTGTATCAAGGATCTGACGGCGTTCCGACTCCTGGAGCGCCATGATCTGGAAACATTGCGCAGGAATCCTGATACACTCCGGTCATTGATCCGGCGGAATGCTTTGCTGAAATCCCGCGTCGTGCGTCGGGATGAATTTGAAAAGGGGGAACGTCGGCTCCTGAATTTTGGTCATACGCTCGGCCATGCGCTGGAAACATCATATGTGTTATCCCATGGTCAGGCGGTAGCCCTCGGCATGATAGCGGCCTGTAAAATTTCAGAAGCACAGACTGGCTTTAAGGATACGGCTAAAGTGACGAAGGTTCTTTCGCAGTACGGACTACCCGTCCAAGGTTCCTTTGATCCGGACAGGATCATGTCGGTACTTCGCATGGATAAAAAACGGGTGAGTCAGTCGATGAATTACATCTTGCTAGAGCGCATCGGCCGGGGTTTGGTTCAATACATTCCCCTGGATGCCCTGGAGGCGAAGATCCGTGCGCTGTCCTCAACAGGGCCATCATTAGATCCTATCGATGCCTAAAAAAGTTGATCAATGAACAGGGTTTGATGAGTGTTAGCCAAAAAACTCATTGACCCAGACCAAAACAAAGCAATGATCGTAAAAGTATATTCGTCAAATTTGGAAGGGGAGATCCTCTCCCCCCGTTCGAAGAGTTCCATGCAACGAGCCTGCGCGGCGGCCCTGCTGCATCGGGGTGTCACAGAGATCATTCATCCAGGGAAAAGTAATGATGACTTGGCTGCCCGGGATGTGATCACCAGGTTGGGAGCCCGCATCACGGAATCCGATAGCATGCTGACGATTGAAAGCGATGGCGTTCATCCACTGTCTCCGCAGGTTCATTGCGGCGAGAGTGGTTTGGGCATCAGAATGTTTACGCCCATCGCGTCCTTGTCTGATCAGCCGATCGAGGTCACCGGAACGGGCAGTCTTGTCACCCGGCCGATGGATTTTTTTGATGAGATCTTTCCTAAACTCGGGATCAAGATCGCGTCCAATGGTGGTCGTCTGCCCCTGAAGATCCATGGACCACTTCGTCCGGCGGATATAACGGTGGATGGCTCCCTAAGTTCGCAGTTCCTGACAGGCTTGCTGATGGCCTTTTCCGCTGCGGGTGCGGCAGACGTAACGATCAGTGTACGCGGACTTAAAAGCCGTCCATATATTGATCTTACCCTGGCTGTCATGCAGAGCTTTGGCATGAATGTTCCGGAAGTGACCGGGGATGACCGGTTCATTTTTCGTTCGTCGGCTCGGCAAATAGGTGGAACGGTTCGCTATGCCGTGGAGGGAGACTGGAGCGGTGCTGCCTTTCTGATCGTCGCGGGTGCCCTTGCAGGTGACATATCAATTACCGGACTGCAGGAAAATTCTGTACAGGGGGATCGGGCGGTGTTGAACGCCCTGGCATCTGCCGATGGAAGGTTCGCCTTTGTAGACGGGGTGTTGGAAGTAAAAAGATCTGATCTGTCTGCCTTCGAATTCGATGCCACGGAATGTCCTGACCTTTTTCCACCGCTGGCAGCGATGGCGGCCCTGGCGAAGGGTGTTTCGACCATCAAGGGCGTATCGAGACTGTCCCATAAGGAAAGTGACCGTGGATTGACTTTGCAGGAGGAGTTTGCTAAAATGGGCGTCACCATCCGTCTGGAAGGAGACCTGATGTACATCGAGGGTGGTGGCCCGCTTTATGGGGCAAGGGTTCATTCGAGACATGATCACCGCATCGCCATGGCGTTGGCGGTGGCCGGTCTCCGTGCGGAATCTGGTGTAACGGAAATCGAAGATGCTGAGGCTATCCGCAAGTCATATCCGGATTTCTTCGAAGACATCAGGTCACTCGGAGCGAAGGTCGATATCCTGCGCTGATTGAAGCGTTTCACATCATAAAATCAACCATCTCAACGTTATACGTATGAATCGTTTCGGAACGCGTTTTTCCGTGTCCATCTTTGGAGAGTCTCATGGAGAAGGACTCGGCATGGTGATCGACGGCTGTCCTGCCGGCATGCCATTGTCTGT
>CAJBZC010000183.1 GCA_903959965.1 uncultured bacterium | reverse complement strand
TAGTACGTATCCGGTTGAAACTGGACGGACCGTTCGAGTCCCTGGGGATCCCGCAGCGTGTAGGATAGATAATTGAATCCCGAGGCGCGTCCCGGAAAATCACTCGTATCCCGGATCCATAGCCACATTTCGAAAAGCGTCTCCCCATTCGGGGCATCTGGTCGGGTCGGTGTGGCACGGATCTGGATATCATTCAGATCGATCACCGGTGGCTTCATATCCGGATACGCGGTATGGAAATACAAGCTGTCCCTCAACGCCCGCTGGTTGATAAAGTTCGGGGGGATCAAGGTCTGTTTGTTTCCGGTATCCTTGTCCAGCAATACCATCCGGGTATTGAGCGCCACGTCCGTCATCAGCAATGCCGCGATGGAATAGTAGCCCCGGGGGTAATAATACGGGACAGGAAAATGAAATTCCGCCCGTTTTATGCTGTCCGGCACATCGTTCTGTATGCCCGGCCCAGAAATCTGGACATCATAACTATAAGGTTGGATATTATTCGGTCCCACGGAGTCGAACGAAGGGAGGAAGATGGTAGCATAAGCCCTTCCATCGGGATTTATGGTATTTTTTTCTTCAATGTTGAAACGCACCCGCATGGCCGGCATCAGCGCAATGGTATCTGCACAGGTGCCGCACATCTGATCGGCGGTGCGGCCGCTGAAGTCTTTAAGTTTTGCGCTGACACTGTCGAGCCGGAGCGACTGTTGAACATAGAGCGGCGGGGTGACATCTTCCATTGGATTATCTACGAAGCACATGATCCCGAAGGTGCTGCTCTTCTCCAGTCGCGCATTTCGGTTGGCATCATAGATGGCCACCTGTGGTACCGTCCAGTAGCCGCTCTTGGCGCGTTTCGAGAGGGTGATCTGACCCCGCAGGATCGATCCTGAAGCATTCACTTTCGAAAGATGCATCCCTTTGAACGTGCCTATGGAACTGTATAACGTGGTGGCTGCGAACTCCGCCCCGTTGAAGGCATTGTTCATGGTGTTGAGTTCGATCTCCAGGATGATGGTCTTGTCTTCATCCGGCGCACCGATAACCTCGAGTTTCGAACGCTTGATCTTCCCCGGATAGTTGTAGTCAGGATAGAGGTTATAGACCTGAAAGGTCATGTTGGGATTGATGATCGACACATAACGGGTTCCCTGCATGATCCTATCCCGGATGAATTCGAATTTCCGCATCGAGCGGCTGCGCAGGGCGTCCGGGTTCGTGATGTAGAAGGCGATGGATTCTGCCATGTCCTCGTTCGGATTTTTGAGGTGCGCGTAGGCAGATACGAATTCGGTGGTGTTATTGGTCGACCAGCCCGACTGTTGTGTTGGATCCGGGAACCATCCGCCGATCGTTGCCCAGTCGCGTCGTGTGATCGAGTCGAAGGCATATTCCCAGAGGAAATGCGCTTTTTCATGCAGCACGAGTCGTTGCATGTACTCAATCGACTGGCTGGAGAAGGCCCCCTCCATAAACTCAATGGTTTCCTTACCCACCCAGGCGATGGCCGGGGCATCCGGGTACACCGGGTTTGGCTGTCCATTGATGCGTCGGACGAGATATTTCAGCCGGTCCTGACGCTGCATCGCCTCCGGAAATTCCTCCATCATTGACATGATGATGAGCTGCTCCTCCGAGGTGAAGGCCTGAAAATTGGTAGCGGTTTCACCCATGAGCGTCTGCAGTTCCGGAGATGGGGTCACGAACTGCAATCCGTATCTGGATGACGCTAGTTCACCGATCACGCCCGCATCCGTTCCTCGCCGGCTTCGATAGTAGAGGCCTGCGTGGAAGAGGCGTTTGGAAAAGAACCTGCCCTTTACCCCATCCAGGGTAACCACTAAGGGTGAGGCATAGGTGAAGGCAGCGCGTGATATAGAGACCATGTCCACGCCCGAAACATTAATAAAATTAACATCGCGGTCGATCGCCTTATCCGTGATATACCATTTGGCGCGCACAATCACAGGCTGGTTTTCTCCATATTTCGGGAAGTTCAGCTTGCTCAGTGTCACGTACAGCCGGTAGGCATCCTCGCTGGTCCAGGCACTGCTGTCATTACTCAGTAAAAAACCATATTCATTCAGCAGGTTGATGGCATTGAAATCGGCCGGAACAGGTTCGGCCTTGCCGAGGACATTGATGGTGACCGGTGTATTGATATACGACTGCTGCGCGTGTCCGACATAGCTGCTGTCGTCTTGCCATTCGTATAAGAAATTACTACCTGTGCTTTTTTGCAGGGTGATCGTCTGGTTCGAG
>CAJBZC010000182.1 GCA_903959965.1 uncultured bacterium | reverse complement strand
ATCGATTAATTTCATTTTGTGTATCAAAAAACGCACTCCCCTCTGGCTGTCATCCCGAGGCCTCCGAGGGACCTTGTATTTGACGCTTAAAAACAAATTTTCTCGGCTGTCATCCTATGTTTGTATTACGAAGAAAATACCCCCCGCTGTCATGAGGGGGCCTCTGAGGAATCCTGCATTCGGATGTTCATCCAGTGCATGAATATCCTTCCATGCCATGCAGCTACTGTGTGTTCGCATGAGCACCTAACAATGGGTAACTTCGTACCCGACCTATGTCCGCACAACGACATATCGCCCATTTCGATCTCGACGCATTTTTCGTGGAGGTGGAATTATTGACGGAACCCGGTTTACGTGGCCTGCCGCTGATCGTTGGCGGAAGTCGGGAGCGAGGTGTCGTTACCACCTGCAGTTATGAGGCGCGTGCCTTTGGTGTTCGTTCGGCTATGTCGATGAAAGAGGCGCTGAGTCGTTGTCCGCAGGCGTTGGTATTGCCCGGTTCCCGGGGCCAGTACAGCCGGTATTCCCGCTGGGTGACGGATATCATCGCATCATCTGCACCTGTCTTCGAGAAGGCCTCTATCGATGAATTTTACCTGGACCTGACGGGGATGGATAGATATCATGATCCCCTTAAGTTCACCATCGATCTGCGCAAGCGCATTACCGAGGAGACTGGCCTGCCTATTTCCTTCGGACTGGCTTCCAACAAGATGGTGGCGAAGATGGCCACCAATGAGGCAAAGCCTAACGGATACCTGCAGATCCCGCCCGGGATGGAGCAGGCCTTCCTCGCCCCGTTACCGGTGGAAAGCATCCCGGGGGTGGGGGCGCACACGTTGCGACGACTCCAGGAACTGGGTATCCGGACGATTTCTGATCTGGCAGTGTTTCCGCCGGAGGTCTTGTCGTCCAGACTCGGTCAATATGGTAGAGAGCTGCATCAACGCGCCCAAGGCATCCATGAGGGCGAGGTGGCTGGTTACCACGAGACGAAATCCATTTCTACAGAACATACCTTCGAACAGAATATCTCCGATGAGGAGTTTCTCATGACGGAACTGGTGCGTATGACAGAAAAGACAGCAGCCCAGCTGCGTCGGGAGAACATGATGACCGGGTGCGTGGCCTTGAAGCTCCGGTATCCGGATTTTGAGACGACTTCTCGGCAACGTGCCATCGCCTATACCTGTTATGATGATGAGTTGATACCGGTCGCCAAGGAACTGTTCCGTCAGCTACATCGATCCGGCAGCAAGGTCAGGCTGCTCGGGGTTCGATTGAGTGAGTTGACCAGCGAGGCCATGCAGACGAACCTGTTTTCCGACCCGGAGCGAAAGTCCGGCTTATACAAGGCCATCGATGCCGTACGTGATCGATTTGGCAAATCGGCGCTGACCCGCGGTGGTTCGATGCGTGGGGCTTCGGAAAATAAATAGTCTACTAATTTAGTAGGGAATATAATTTATGCTACCTTCGAATATAAACTTAATCGCATGTCATTAAGACTGGGAGATATCGCGCCGGATTTCACGGCGTTGACCACGGAAGGCGAGATTCGATTTCATGAATATCTGGGTGAGAGCTGGGGCATCCTTTTTTCGCATCCTGCCGATTACACGCCGGTCTGTACGACGGAGTTGGGACGTACGGCGGCCTTGCAGGAGGAGTTCCGCAAGCGGAATGTCAAGGTGTTGGCTGTGAGTGTGGATCCCCTTGACAAGCATTTGGGCTGGGTGACTGACATCAATGAGACGCAGGGCTGCCGGGTGGATTTTCCGATCATTGCGGATGAGGATCGCAAGGTGGCGGGGTTGTATGACATGATTCATCCCAATGCATCCGAGACGTTCACGGTGCGTTCGCTCTTCATCATTGGTCCGGACAAGAAGGTGAAACTGATGATCACTTATCCTGCATCTACTGGTCGGAATTTCAATGAGGTGTTGCGCGTGATTGATTCATTGCAACTAACGGCCGGTTACAGTGTGGCCACTCCTGCTGACTGGAAAGAGGGAGAGGATGTGATTGTTGTGCCGGCCGTGTCCACGGAGGATGCTATCCGTCGTTTTCCCAAGGGGATCAAGGTGGTGAAGCCTTACTTGCGATACACGCCGCAGCCTGACAAGTGACCTGGATTAAAGTGTTCCCCGGGGCCTTTAATGCGTGAATCCATCCCCGGGTTTACCGGCTCCATTTCCGCAATTGCCGGATACATGCTTCCATGTCCTTATGCAGCGGTGCCTCCAGTTCGATCCTTTCTCCATCCAGGTTTGTGATGCCCAGCTTCCAGGCATGTAGGGCTAGTCTGTTCAGGAGTGGCCGTTCATTTTCATCCTCTTTGGAAAGTTTAAAATTCCGCTTGACGGATGACAGGAGGATCGGATCACCCGATCCGTAAAGCGGATCGCAGGCGATGGGATGTCCGGCATTTTGCAGGTGAACCCGGATCTGGTGAGTCCGTCCGGTTTCGATCCGGAGGGCGAGCAGCGAATATTTACCGATGATTTCCAGTGTTTGAAAGTGGGTTACTGCATGTTTCCCTTTGCGGGCGACGGTCATCTTTCCTTTGATGGTTGGATGTTCGGTAAGGGGTTGGTCGTATGTACCTTCTGTTTGGGACATGCGGCCAACGATGATACCCAGGTATTCTTTTTCCACGCCTCTTTCTTCGAACTGAATCGAAAAATGACGTTGTGCTTCGGCGTGTTTTGCGAACATGATCAGTCCGCTGGTGTCGCGGTCGAGCCTGTGCACGGTGTAGATCTCGCCGTACTGTTGCATCAACAGTCCGCGCAGGGATTCCTGCAGGTTATCGAATCGATCGGGCAGGGTCAGCAGTCCGGATGGTTTACTGACGGCGATAAAATCTTCGGTTTCGGCTATGATGTCTAATCGCATGGGGTAAGTCAGTCTTCAACTTTCGATTTCCGGGTGAAGGAGCTGTTCATGAATTTCAGGAGGCGTATTTCCTTGTCTTTCAGGAATCTCCATTTTCCGCGCTCGACATTCTTTTTGGTGAGGTTGCCGAAGATGACCCTGTCGAGGTTCCGGACATCGTAACCAAGGGATTCGAAGATTCTGCGAACGATCCTGTTGCGTCCGCTGTGCAGTTCGATGCCTACGATGGATCTATCCGCAGCATCGGCATAGGCGAGGGCATCTATTTGAACTGGACCGTCTTCGAGGGTGATGCCGGCTACGATCCGGTCGAAATGGGCCTTGGTCAGGGGTTTATCGAGCCTGACTTCGTAGGTTTTCCTGACTTCGAAGCTGGGATGAGAAAGTTTCTGGGTGAGTTCTCCGTCGTTGGTCAGCAGCAGCACACCGGTGGTGTTGCGATCAAGCCGGCCGATGGGGTAGATGCGTTCCGTGGTGGCGCCCTTCACCAGGTCGAGCACGGTCTTTCTGCCATGGGTGTCTTCGGAGGTGGTGATATAGTCCTTTGGTTTGTTGAGTAGGATGTACACGAGATTGCGGGCCGGAAAGAGTTTTTTTCCGGAGAGTTTCACTTCGTCTTGGTCGGTCAGTTTGTAGCCGGGCTCCAGTACGACGACGTCATTGACCTTCACTTTCCCTTCCTTGATGAAGTCGACGGCATCTCTCCGGGAGCATACACCGCAGTGGGCGATGTATTTATTGAGGGGCATTTGTTCGTTGACCTTTTTGACGATGGCTGGTCTGGCGGGTGCGGTTCGTCCTTCCTGACGAGGTCCGTTGGTTTGCCCGGCCGCGCCGGCGGCTCGTCTCGCCTGTTTCTGCAGTTCGATGCGTTCCGCCCTTTCCTTTTTGATTTTTCTTTTTTCCTGACGGAATTCCTCCTTGATCGCGCTGTTTTTCTTGCGTGTGGCGAATTTCTCGAAGGGATGGTTTTTTTTCATGATGTGTGTGAGGGGCGATGAGGAATGTGGGTTGGGCGTCAGAGTGCCGGGATCTCCTTGTTGGCGAGCTGGCCACAGGCGGCATCAATATCTTTGCCCCGGCTTTTTCGGAGTCGGGCGTTGACCCTGTTTTTCTCCAGATAGGTCATGAAGTTGGTAGTGGTGATTTCGTCCGGCTTGCGAAAGCGGGCGAATTCAATCGGATTGTATTCTATGATGTTTACCAGGTCGGCTGGTACTTGTCGATAGATCTTGATCAGGTCATCCGCATCCTTTTGGCTGTCGTTGAACTTGTCGAAGAGGATGTATTCGAGGGTGACCTTATTACCGGTTTGTTTGTAATAGTGGTTGATCGCGTCCGTCAGCGATTTCAGGTTGTTGGACTCGTTGATGGACATGATCTCGTTGCGTTTAGCATCAGTAGCAGCATGGAGCGAGAGTGCGAGATTCACCTTTGCGCCATCATCACCAAGCTGCCGGATCATTTTGGCGACGCCGGCAGTAGACAACGTGATGCGTCTGGCACTCATGGCGAGTCCGTCTGGCGCAGTGATCCGCTCAATGGCCTTCATCACGTTCTTATAATTGAGCAGGGGTTCGCCCATGCCCATGAACACGATGTTCGTGAGTTTCTTCTGATGGATGGTTTCGCACTGGCGGTTGATGAGCACAACTTCATCAAATATCTCATCGAAGTTCAAATTCCGCTCTTTCTGGATATACCCGGTGGCGCAGAACTTGCAGTTCAGGCTGCATCCTACCTGGGAGGATACGCAGGCGGTGAGTCTTTCGGTGGTCGGGATCATGACGCCTTCGATCTTGTGTCCGTCATGCGTCACGAATCTTGATTTGATGGTTCCGTCGGCGCTGTATTGGGTGGCGTCGATGGTCAGAGCCGGCAGCGTAAAATGGCTTCCCAGTTTTTCGCGGAGTCCTTTTGACAGGCTCGACATCTCTGCGAAGCTGTGTGCGTGGTGCTTCCAGACCCAGTCCCATATCTGCTGGGTGCGGAATTTATGCTCACCGATGCTCTCGAGAAAACTGCGGATCTGGTCTATGGTGAGCTCTCTGATATTGCGTTGGGAGGACGGGGTCATCCTGCAAAGATAACCAAAGGCTGGGTCTTCCCTTCATTCCAGTTTTCGGCAACGCTCCAAGCGTTGGGAACTCTCCAAGAGTTAGGAACTCTCCAAGCGTTGGGAACTCTCCAAGAGTTAGGAACTCTCCAAGCGTTAGGAACTCTCCAAGCGTTAGGAACTCT
>CAJBZC010000181.1 GCA_903959965.1 uncultured bacterium | reverse complement strand
TTTTTCAATTTCAATGTCTGCTCCTCTGTGTCCTGATGCCGTTGACCGGTATGGCCGGAAGACTCCACGGCCGCATTTCGGATGCGTCAGGACTTCCCATCCCTTTCGCCTCGGTGACCCTGAAGGGAACCACCCAGGGGACCACTTCCAACGCCAGGGGCGATTACTCTCTGGAGGTACCCGACGGAGCACATGTAATTGAATGCCGTCATGTGGGGTACCATCGGGAGTCGAAATCCATCCGAATGGAGGGGCGTGAATTACGCATGGACTTCAACCTTCGCATTGAGGAACTGACGATGTCATCCATCGTCGTAAAAAAGGGAGGCGAAGATCCAGCATATGCCATCATCCGGGAAGCCATTAAAGCAAGACCAGGCTTCGAGCGACAGGTCGAGGGTTATTCCAGTGATGTTTATGTAAAGGGGCTGCTTAGACTGGACAGTTTTCCAGACAAGTTCATGGGGCAGAAAGTTGATCTGGAAGATGGTGACACCGGTAGGCAACGCATCATTTTTCTCTCGGAAACCCTGGCCCGGATTACCGTAAAGCCTCCCGACAAACAAATGGTGCGGGTACTATCCACCCGGGTCAGTGGTGCCAGCGATAGCTATGGCCTGGCGGATCCAAGGGTCATATCCTTTTACACCAATATTGTAGAGATATCCCGGGCCCTCAATCCCAGAGGATATGTATCTCCCATTGCCGACAATGCTTTTCAATACTACAGATTCAGGTACAGAGGCGCTTTTTTTGAAGATGGCCGTCAGATCTCCAGAATAGAGGTCATCCCAAAACGTAATTTCGATCCAGCGTTTAGTGGGTTTATCCAGATCGTGGATGATGAATGGAGCATTCACAGCCTTGAATTATCTATTGGCAAGGATGCTCAATTATCGCTGCTGGATAAACTGGTGATACGTCAGCAACATATGCCCTTACCCGGAAAAATATGGATGCTACAGAATCAATCCATCATACCCTCGGTCAGAAAATTCGGTTTTCAGGCGGGCGGATATTTCTCCGCCGTTTTTTCAAACTACAATATTGATCCGATCTTTGAACCACGCAGTTTCGGGCGGGTCATCCTCCGTTATGATACTGGATCGAACCAAAGAACTCGTCAGTGGTGGGATTCCATCAGGCCGATGCCCCTGATGCCGGAAGAGCTCAGGGACTTCAGGAGAAAGGACAGCCTCGAACAGCTCCGAAAACAGCCGGCATTTCTGGACTCGCTCGACAGCATCAGAAACCGGGTCACTCCCATGTCACTTTTTCTGACCGGTCAATCATTCGTCAAACGTTCAAAGAAGCTAAGCCTTTCCTTCGATCCCCTCATCAAGTATGTCGGTTTTAACACGGTCGAAGGAGCCTACCTGCGACTAAACGGCTCTCTGAACCGAGACTTCGGCATGAAAAAGCAATTCACCCTCAGTCCTTCGCTCCGTTATGGTTTTGGTAATGGGCACCTGAATCCATCAATTTCTACCACCATCAGTAACATTGGAAGGTCGGAGGCAAGATGGACCCTGGCGGGCGGTAGCGGTGTCTTCCAGTTCAATGGAGCCAATCCCATCTCGCAATTGGCCAATACCAGCAATACGCTCTTTTTTGGGAACAACCACATGAAGATCTACGAGGCGAGATATGTGAACCTGACACATGGCAGATCACTTGCGCCGGGACTAAGCTTTACGGGATCGATCAGGTATCAGGACAGACTTCCACTCGAAAATACAGATACCACGACCTTCTGGGGGCGACGTTCCGTCAACATGCGTTTCACGCCCAACCGGGCGACCGGATGGTCACCTTATAACATCGAGCGGCACCAGGCACTGCTGATCGGTTTGTCGCTCCGCTATCGACCAGGTGTGCGTTATATCGAATTCCCGGACAGAAGGGAGGAAATATCCTCTCGATATCCATTGATTATCCTGGATTATACGCGGGGCATCCGGGGGATGCTTGGAAGTGACGTGGATTATGACCGGTGGAAGTTGTCTGTTTCAGATGCCGTCAATGCCGGCAGGGCGGGCAGGTTCAGTTACAGGGTGGCCGTGGGCGGATTCGGATTCAGTAGAAAGGTTGAACTCCCTGATCTACAACATTTTAATGGCAACCAGATATTAACGGCTCAGACCTATCTCAATACCTTTCAACTGGCACCTTATTACGCACTTTCTCAGGATCGGGGACAATATGCCGTCCTCCACCTCCAGCACGAACTGCTCGGAGCCATAACGAACAGGATACCGGTGATAAAGCGGTTGGACCTCCGGCTGCTTGGTGGCACCAATATCCTCTTCCGTTCGCCTTCGGATCACTATATGGAAGCGTTCATAGGATTGGATAACATACTGAATACCATCCGGTTGGACTGGGTTAGATCCTGGTACGCCCATCAGCCGGGAAGCTCAGGGATCCGGATCAGCATCCGGCTGCTCAATCAACTACTGTCAGACAATTGATCATTTTCCATTGACGATGGTCAGTTTTCGTTGCCGGGGGATTGCGTACCTTTGCATTCTCCAAGCAATTTTACATGCCATTCCTGCATAACCGCATCTCAAGAAAGGAATTAAAGCGCCGAATCGAGGCCGATACCACACCTCGAACAACGATATCTTTCTACTTATACACATCGATCTCTGATTCAGGAGCCTTACGAGACGAATGGTACGCTCGCATGTCAATGCTGGGCGTGCTGGGCAGGATCTACATGGCAGGGGAGGGGGTAAACGCTCAGATCAGTGTTCCTTCAGATAAGCTGGATGATTTCAAAAACCTGCTGTATTCCTATCCGGGATTTGATGGACTCAGACTTAATATCGCCGTAGACGACCGCAAGCTTTCTTTTTTCGTTCTGGACATCAAAGTACGTCCACGGATCGTGGCTGATGGCATAGATGACCCAAATTTCGATATGACCCGTAAGGGAAAGTATGTTGATGCCCCGGGATTCAACAGGTTGACGGAAGATCCGGACACGCTGGTGATCGACATGCGCAACCATTATGAGTTTGAGGTGGGGCATTTCCAGGATGCCGTGGAAATCCCCAGTGACACTTTCCGCGAACAGCTGCCCATGGCCGTCGATATGCTTGGTGATCGAAAAGACAGGAATATCATCATGTATTGCACCGGCGGTATCAGATGCGAGAAAGCCAGTGCCTGGATGCTGCACAGCGGATTTAGTAATGTGTTTCACCTGGAGGGTGGGATCATCAATTATGTTCGTCAGGTCAGGGAAGATGGCCTGGAGAATAAATTTATTGGAAAGAATTTTGTGTTTGACGAGCGACTCGGAGAGCGAATCAGTAAAGATGTGATTGCAAACTGCCATATCTGCGGGAAGCCTGCTGATACACATGTGAATTGCGCCTACAAGGGATGTCATCTCCTGTTCATCCAGTGCGAGGCATGTGCAAGGGAGCTCGAAGGTTGTTGCAGCGATTCATGCCGCACAGCACACAGGCTTCCCGAAGAGGAGCAGGTCTTGCTGAGAAAAGGGACTCAACGATCTCACAACATCTTCAATAAATCCCGATCAAAAATGAAAGATTTGTTTCGTCGGGATTAAAGAACGGGCTCTTCACAGCTCCCGAAAATGTTCAGATCGCCCCCAGTTTTTCCAGGCTTACGATGATCCGATCCCGAGTTTCATGATCTGATAGTGCTTCAGGAAGAAAAGGTTCTCCGATCACACGTTCATATAATTCGCGGTAGCGGCCGGAGATCGTCTCAATCCATTGATCGGTCATATTCGGGACTACTTGTCCCTCTTTTCCCATGAATCCTTCGGAAATAAGCCATTCGCGCACAAATTCCTTGCTGAGTTGCAATTGCCGCTCCCCGCGGGTTTGTCGATCATCGAAGCCTTCCGCCAGAAAATAGCGGGATGAATCCGGGGTATGGATCTCATCCATCAGACAGATGCTTCCATTCAACAAACCGAATTCATACTTGGTATCTGCAAGGATGAGCTCACGCGCTTTTGCCAGTTCGCAACCCTTTCTGAACAGGCGAAGGGTGAGCGCCGCCAGCGCTTCCCACTGTTCTTTGGTGGCGAGGCCACGGGCGATGATCTCATCCGGGGTGATATCCTCGTCATGCCCCGCCTCTGCCTTGGTGGACGGAGTCAAAATAGGTTCCGGAAAGAAATCGTTCTCCTTCATTCCATCAGGCATGAGCGCCCCGCACAACCTGCGTTCCCCAGATTTGTAGGTACGCCATGCATGGCCTACAAGGTTACCCCGAACGACCATTTCAATCCTGAAGGGCTCACATCTTTTACCGATGGAAACATTAGGGGCGGGTACATCGGAGAGCCAATGTGGACAAATTTCGGCCGTTGCATGCAACATATGAGCCGCTATTTGGTTAAGTATCTGACCTTTAAAAGGTATGGTGCGGGGTAATATGACATCAAAAGCGGAGATCCGGTCGCTCGCCACCATGACCAGCCAGTCGGAACCTATGTAGTAGACATCCCGTACTTTTCCTCTGTAGAAACCCGTCTGATCGGGGAGTGTTGATAAGTGCATAAGGTCCTCCTAAACGTTTTTTTTGATGGATTTGCAAATATCCGAGACTTCATGCAATCCCCGTCATACCTTCGTGCCTATTAAAAAATATTTCAAGAAGATAGACACTTACAGTATTTTGTCCAAAATTTGAATCAAAATCGACTGCTTATGAAACGAATAGCGACCTACGCTGTCATTATGCTTATGGTCCTCCCGGCCCTGCTTTCTGCTCAGGGTCAGGTGATTACGGGCAATGTGAAGAATGCATTGTCCAAAGAGGCGGCCAGCGCGGTCTCCGTCGGCATCAAGGGAACAAATGCCGGCACCTTTACAGATGAGAACGGAAATTTCCGCCTCCCGGTGCCCGCTTCCGCAAAATTTCCTGTCACCGTTGTATTCACTTCCATTGGTTATGGAATGAAGGAAGTACAGGTATCCGCGCCTGGTGTCATGGAAGCTGTCACACTTTCCCCCAGCACATCCCTCGGCGATGAAGTGGTGGTCTCCGCCACGCGTGTACCGACTCGAATCCTCGAATCGCCCGTATCCATCGAACGCGTATCAGGTGCCGCATTAAAAAATGCGCCCGCCGCCAACTACTACGACCTGGTCACCA
>CAJBZC010000180.1 GCA_903959965.1 uncultured bacterium | reverse complement strand
TCCCGGGAGATTATACCTGGCGGGTGTTGGCGCGTGACAGCAAGGCCGTATTCATGGGCGATGGCGGCAAGCAGTTGAAGGTGACGGTGAAGCCTGACTTCGATTTTTGGTCGTATCGTGTCATGGCTGTACCCGACACGACGGAGAAGAAAAACAAATGTTACTATTCATCGAAGGACGGTAAGATCTATAGTTATTCCGAGGCGGCATCGAAATCGGGATCGGTCGATTTCGGGTATTACTATGATACGACATCGACGCAGAAGCATTGCTTTTATGCATTGAATGCATCGCAGCCGCTGCTCGGATTTTATGATATCGCAAGCTGGACGAAGAATGCGACTCTGTTGAAGAAGCTTCCTTCGAGTGTGAACTTTGTGTCGCAATTGACGTCTGGCGGGGCGCTGCGCACGCTGGTGGGCGGCAATATGACCTCCGGAACGTTGAACAAGGTTCCGCTCGTGGCGACCAGTGCAGGCAATAATGTGATCGGATTCCGCACCGCTTCCGGCAAGTTCGGTGCCATCCTGGTCCGCTTCATCAGTGGCGACAGTCCCGCGAAAGGCACCACAATCGAAGTGGATGTCAAGGTTCAGAAATAACCGTTTGTCCGTGCATACAACCATAAAGAGAAAGTGTCAGCACTTTCTCTTTTTCTTTGGACCTATGACTGCATGTTCAAGCATTAAATGACATCAAATCAAACACAAACATTTGTATGAAATCTGTGATAACGGCCTTGATCGTATGTGTTGCATTGGCGCTGTCAACGGATGTGCATGCACAGTATCCTCAGATCCCTCAGGATGTGCAGCGGGCTTCTGATTCGTTATTGCGCGCGGCCGATCGTCGATCCGACGAGGCGTGGGCAGCGGCCTGGCCGGTCATACAGCGGGACGCACGGAATGGCAAGCCTTATATTCCTTTTGCCGCGAAGCCCGAAGACCTGCCTCAGGCGCCGATTCCGGCCTTTCCGGGAGCGGAAGGTGGTGGCAAGTTCAGCTTCGGCGGCCGCGGAGGTCAGGTCATTGTGGTGACGAATCTGAATGATGAAGGACCTGGCAGTTTGCGTTGGGCCTGTGAACAGGGTGGTGCCCGTATCGTCGTCTTCAATGTGGCCGGCATCATCCGCCTGAAGACGCCGTTGATCATCCGGGCACCTTTCATCACCATTGCAGGCCAGAGCGCACCCGGTGATGGTGTGTGCGTGGCCGGAGAATCAGTTTGGATCAATACGCACGATGTCGTGATCCGTCACATGCGTTTCCGTCGCGGGGAGACCTGGGTGGGCCGTCGTGATGATGCCATCGGTGGAAATCCCATCGGTAATATCATGATCGATCATGTCAGTGCCAGCTGGGGGCTGGATGAAAATATGAGCATGTATCGGCACATGTACAATGATAGTACCGGCAAGCCTGCAGAAGACAAACTTCCGACAGTAAATATCACCATTCAGAACTCCATCTTCTCCGAGGCACTGGATACCTGGAACCATGCTTTCGGCAGCACGCTCGGCGGTGAGAACTGCACCTTCATGCGCAACCTTTGGGCGAACAATGCGGGGCGCAATCCCTCGATTGGATGGTATGGCATCTTTAATTTCGTCAACAACGTTGT
>CAJBZC010000179.1 GCA_903959965.1 uncultured bacterium | reverse complement strand
AGGAAATGTACGGATTCCGTCAGGATTTGCATCCGGAGTGCGGTAAATTGCTCCATTTGAGTAGCTGGTAACCTAAGCATGTATCCTTCCGTCCCCACTTTGACGTCGAATTCAGGATTCAGGGCATTGAATAGACCGATGTCCATAGCCAGGTTCTTGGCGATGATTACGCTGTTGAATTTTCCGCTGATCTGGAGTGTCTTTGTGCCTGCCAATCCTGCACTGTCGATCTGCTGTTTGGCTTCCGCCATGTAACCGGCACGTATGGCTTCCGGACTCAACACCTCATCCATCACATGACGAACGGCCATGAATTTCTTGACATGGTTTCGTGTTTCGGCAGGCAACATGTACTGGAGTTTCCAGAAATTCCGGGTCTGTCCCCGCCTCATGGCGGACTGTATTTTGCTTGGCCCTGCGTTGTAGGCAGCTATTACCAGCAGCCAGTCGCCAAACTCAGCATACAACCTGTCCAGCATCCGGGCGGCAGCATGGGTGCTTTTGAACAGATCGTAGCGCTCATCGGATCTGCCTCCCACGCGTAGTCCCATGTCTCGTGCTGTTTCCGGCATGAACTGCCAGGGGCCGGTAGCCCCTTTCCTGGAGACGGCCCCGGATCTGAGTTCAGACTCGATGATGCAGAGATATTTCATTTCGACCGGGACCCCATATTCAGACAGGATTCTTTCGATCAGTCTGAATTGCGGCATCCACTCCTCTCTCCTTTTTTCAAGCCTGGCCTGATGGTTGGTTTGAAATTGTTGTATGTACCCGGCAACAAGCGGATGTTGGTCATTGGCCGTTAAGTAAGGTCTGGAAACACTGACAGTAACCATTGCAGGTGCATCTTCCACCGATCTCGCGGATGTGACAGGCGTTTCCAGATTGGAAGTCAATGCCATAATCCTGCCAGCTTCTGGCATGGAATCCTGCGTGCGTCCATCCATTGCGAATGAGGCCGAGGAAAATAGAATCAGGGCTACGAGCCAGCCAGTGATGGTTAGGTATCTGTTCATTGATGCTTTTTTATGTGAAACAGCCCGCAGGATGTTTCACGCTGAACCCAATCACACATGGTACGGAATACTCCGTGTTAGACGGAGGTCCGCTGAAAGAGCTGAAGGAGAGCGGTCTCTCCATGCCTGTCGGACATACCTTGTACTCCAAACGGCATGCCATTCGAGTGTTTTCCTATGGGAAAACTTATCCCCGGAATGCCTGCCAGATTGGCATAAACTGTGAATATGTCGGCCAGAAACATGGAAATTGCGTCTTCGCTTTTGGCGCCGAAATGAAATGCTGTGAAGGGTGAAGTCGGCAGCAGCAGGATGTCATGTTCCTTGAAAATTTGGCGGGTTTGATTGAGGATCCGCCTGCGTGCCTGTTGCGCTTTCGTGAAGTAGGCATCGAAATAACCGGTACTCAGTACGAAAGTCCCAAGCATGATCCGTCTTTTCACTTCTTTCCCGAAACCTTCGGATCTCGATCTTTCGTAGATATCCTCCAATCGGGACGCTTTGGCGGAGGTGCGGTGACCGTATCTGATGCCATCGTATCTAGACAGGTTTGATGAGGCCTCTGCGGTGGTCAGCACGTAATATGTCGGAACAATGTGGTCAAGAAAATCCAGGCTGACGGGCTCAAGTTTATGTCCTTCTCTGCTGAGTTGATCCATGAACTGCCGAATCCCATGGGCTATTTCAGGATCTACGGACGGATGATCCAGTGCTTCATTGCTGTATGCGATGCGAAAGGTTTGCTGTTCTTTGATGGCTTCCGAATATACGGGAACGGGAGCTGCGCTGGCGGTGGCATCCTTCCCATCCGCACCAGCCATGATCTCCAGACAGAGGGCGAGGTCTTCCACAGAAGTACCCAGGATCCCGATCTGATCAAAGGAGGATGCGTAGGCGATGAGACCATGCCTCGAGATCCTGCCGTATCCGGGTTTGAGGCCGATGACTCCGCAAAAATCGGCGGGCTGCCGGACGGATCCTCCTGTGTCACTGCCGAGACTCACCATACACAGGCCTGCCGCCACAGCAGCGGCGGAGCCTCCGGATGAACCTCCGGGTACACGTGACTCATCTCTTGGATTCAATACCTTGCCGTAGGCTGAATGTTCATTGGAGGATCCCATCCCGAATTCATCGCAGTTGAGTCTACCGATGATGATGGCGTCCTCCGCCAGCAAGCGTTCCACCGCCGTGGCAGAATAAAGGGATGTGAAACCTGATAAGATGGAGGAACCTGCCGTTACAGCATGTCCCTGATAGCAGATGACATCCTTGATACCGATGATGACCCCGAACAGCCTGCCCAAGGGGAGGCCTGATCTTATTTTTTCATCAATAACAAGCGCCTGGGAACGTGTCTCTTCCTGATAAACTTCAATGAAAGCGTTTAGTCTGGAGGTTCTTTCAATCTCGGTGAGATAGTGATCTAACACACCGGTGCAGGTTACCACCCCGGCCTTCAGGTCAGCCTGGTAATGGACTATGGAGCGATGAATGTACAATCCGTGATGGGAATAGGTGAATGGGAAACGGAGGGGTTATTTGTTTTCCTTTTCCCGCATGCCTTCCTCTATCTCGTTTTTCACATTTGTCTTGGCATCGTTGAATTCACGGATACCTTT
>CAJBZC010000178.1 GCA_903959965.1 uncultured bacterium | reverse complement strand
CGCCCTGATGGAAGAACTGCCGGAAAAACCGGGTTTCAATCTCACGGTCGATAAACGGATAAAACCCGGCAGCGGACTGGGATCCAGCGCCGCAAGCTCCGCAGGCGCGGTGGTCGCCGCCAATATCCTGCTCGGGAACCCCTTCTCAGGGGCAGACCTCGTCCGCTTCGCCATGAATGGAGAGAAAGTCGCAAGCGGGGTCAAACATGCTGATAATATTACCCCCTGCATATTCGGTGGTGTCACACTAATTCGCGCCATCCATCCGCTGGATATTGTACAACTAGAAGCTCCCCCACTGCACGTAACCGTCGTACATCCTCAGATTGAAGTGCGTACCTCCGATGCAAGACAAATTCTTCGAAAGGAAGTGCAACTTAAACAGGCCATTCGCCAATGGGGAAATATCGCCGGACTGGTCGCAGGTTTCATGAAAGGCGACTACGATCTCATCGGCCGATCCCTTGAAGACGTGATTATTGAACCCGTGCGCAGCATCCTGATCCCGGGATTCAATGATGTCAAGCAACAATGCCTGGAAGCCGGCGCACTGGGCGGAGGCATCTCAGGCAGCGGCCCTTCCATCTTCATGCTCAACCGGGATGAAGAAAAGGCACGACTGATGGCAGAAATCATGAAGGACATCTATGACAGAATTGGCATCGAACACCGAATACATGTCACCCGGGTCAATACGAAAGGTGTGCGCGTGCTGGAACAGGATTAACTTAAACGGCTAACCGACATAAAAAATTGAGAGATGATTTACCGAAGCCTCGGGGGCGCATCGCCCGATGTCGACTTCAGGACGGCCACCATTCAGGGACAAGCGCCGGACAAAGGACTTTATTTTCCGACCAGCATTCCTCGTTGGGACCCTCCTTTCTTAAAGCATCTCAAGACGATGGACAGGGATGAAATGGCCTTTCAGGTCATGCATCCTTACGTGGGCGATTGCATCCCTGAAACAGATCTGCGGAGAATCGTTCACGAGACATTGGATTTCAACATCCCGCTGGTTTCTGTCACGGACAAGATCTCGAGCCTCGAACTCTTCCACGGACCTACATTGGCTTTCAAAGATGTCGGTGCCCGGTTTATGAGCCGATGCCTCGGACATTTTTCAGCAGAACGCAGTGGCAGAATCGTGGTGTTGGTTGCAACCAGCGGTGACACGGGAGGAGCAGTCGCCAACGGATTCTTTGATGTGGATGGTGTGGATGTGGTTATCCTCTATCCTGCTGGAAAGGTCAGCCCCGTCCAGGAAAAGCAACTCACTACCCTCGGCCGAAACATCCATGCGCTGGAAGTTCACGGCAACTTCGACGATTGCCAGCGCATGGTCAAGCAGGCATTCATGGATACTGATCTTAAATCAAAGGTATTCCTCACATCGGCCAATTCCATCAATGTGGCCAGATGGCTGCCGCAGCAACTTTACTACATCCTCGCCTGGCAACAGTGGCAACAGGAGACGCCGCCCGTCATATCCGTCCCAAGCGGAAACTTTGGAAACATCTGCGCAGGCATGATGGCCTGGTCATCAGGATTGCCGGTCAGCCATTTCATCGCCGCCTGTAACGCCAACGATACCGTCCCGCGCTTCCTCACCAACGGGAAATACGCCCCAAATCCGGCGGTTGCCACCATCTCTAACGCCATGGATGTTGCGGATCCAAGCAATTTCATTCGCATCCTCGAACTTTTTGGAAGCAGGGATGCGATGAGCGAACAACTACATAGCGTTAGCATCTCGGATGAAGAAACCACAGCCACCATCGCAAGGGTACATCGGGAAAAGGGCTATCTGCTTGATCCTCATGGTGCGATTGGTTTTCTCGCCCTCGAAAGATGGATGAGATTTAATCCAGGGCACTATGGCTATTTCCTCGAAACAGCCCATCCCGTAAAATTCCCGGAAAGTGTGGAAGCAGCAACCAACCAATCAATTCCATTGCCTGATCAGGTCATTCCGCTCATGCATGCTAAAAAGAAATCAACGGAGATCCCCGTCTCTGATGAGTCGTTGAGATCATTTCTGGAGCGATT
>CAJBZC010000177.1 GCA_903959965.1 uncultured bacterium | reverse complement strand
GTATCCGGGTGTTCATCTCCATGAAATAGAAATTCCGGTGCTTATCTACCAGGAATTCTATGGTGCCGACACTTTCATAATTGATGGCTTGAGCGGCCTTTACGGCGGCGGCCCCCATTCTTTCGCGGAGATCATCGGTCATAAAGGGAGAGGGAGATTCCTCTACCAGTTTTTGGTGGCGGCGCTGGATGGAACAGTCACGCTCTGAGAGGTGGCACACCGTTCCGTAGCGGTCGCCTGCCACCTGGATCTCGATATGACGGGGCTCTTCCACGAACTTCTCCATGTAGATGCCATCGTTCTTGAAGGAGGCGCCTGCTTCGGCCTTGGCCGTATCGTAGGCGCGTTCGAGTTCTGATTCTTCCCATACCACCCGCATCCCTTTGCCGCCGCCGCCGGCAGTGGCCTTGAGGATGACCGGATAGCCGATCTCTTTGGCCAGTCCCTTCGCTTCATCGATGCTGGAGAGCAATCCGCCGCTACCGGGCACAACGGGCACACCGGCGCGTATCATAGTTTCCTTGGCGGTGATCTTATCACCCATGGCACGGATCTGGTCGGGGGTAGGGCCGATGAACTTGATACCTGATTCTCCGCAGATCTCTGAGAATCTGGCATTCTCGGCAAGGAATCCGTAGCCCGGATGGATGGCATCCGCATTGGTGATCTCAGCAGCCGCCATCAGGTGCGGAATGTTGAGATAGGAATCGCTGCTGGACGGACGACCGATGCAAACCGCCTCGTCAGCGAACTTGACGTGCAGACTGTCCTTGTCGGCAGTGGAGTAGACCGCAACGGTCTTGATTCCCATCTCGCGACAGGTTCTGATCACCCTTAAAGCGATCTCTCCCCGGTTTGCGATCAATATCTTCTTGAAATTTACTTTCGAGTCTTTTGTCATGTGAAGCAGCTTGAGTGATACCGGCCTAAACCGGCAACGGAGTGGAGAACAACAACATGTACATCCGAACCAGGAACTCAGGAAGGATCAACCAGGAATAGCGGTTGATCATACTCCACGGGTGAGGAATCATCCACCAGGATCTTCACGATCCGACCGGCCACTTCACTTTCTATTTCATTGAACAGTTTCATTGCTTCGATGATGCAAAGCACCTTGCCAACGCCCACTTCGTCTCCCACTTCCACGAAGATCGGCTTGTCGGGGCCGGGGCGACGATAGAATGTTCCGATCATCGGGCTTTTCACAACCACCAGGTTTTCCTCCTTTTCCGGTGCAGCTGCAGTAGCCGCAGCAGGAGTCGAACTGGCTGGAGGAAAAGATTGGGCCTGGGCCGGAGCAGCCTGCATCACCACCTGCTGGGGCATGGCGGATACGGTCATGACCTTCTCCTCCTTCTGTTTTATATTTAATTTGAAATCTCCGCGTTCGATGTTCAGCTCGCCGATGTTGGACTTGTTGATCAGCTTGATCAGGTCCTGGATTTCCTTGATATCCATATCCATTTTTTTTATAATGCAACAGGGCTTCAAGAACCTGTTGCGGGGGGCTAAGGTAGGAATCTTTGATTGAAAAAAAAGATTGATTTTATGTCAAAATCGCATAAAAAAGGGCGAAAATTGATGTTTTTCGCCCTTTTTTAATCAAAAAACTGTCAAAATTATT
>CAJBZC010000176.1 GCA_903959965.1 uncultured bacterium | reverse complement strand
CATAGGTTGAGACATACAGAAATACGATATCGACATCGTTTCGCTTAAATAAATCTAAGGCAGCTCTGCTTTTTAGCGGATCATCGATCATGCCAGCATCCACCACCTCGATGTCGTTTTCTGCGATCCTGTGGCGTATGAAATCCTGATAGGAGGTAAGTTTCTCGAGCAGTCCGTCAAACTGTGGCCAGTATGTATTCAAGCCGATGCCAAACAATCCGACTTTCATTTTCATTTCATATTATATTTATAATTTCGGATCTGATATCAATATCTTAATATTCGTACAGGCCCCACGAGCCCCGATGGCTGCAGCTGACTATCCGGCCGGTACGGATTGACCGAACACCAGGTCTTCCGTTGTTCCTCCGGTAATTTGCTGTCCCCGATCAGTCTGTTGACCCAGGTGTTCACCACTTCGATCTCGATGTCATTACTGCCCTGTCGCACCCATCTTGAAATATCGAGTTGATAGGGAGCTGTCCAGACACCACCGGCATATTGTCCGTTGATCTTCACCTTCGCCATCGCGGTGACGGATCCCAGATCGATCATCAATTGATCATCGGATGCGAAGCTGTTCAGCTTGAAACGGTTGCTGTAGAACGCGGTCCCGGAGTAATATTTGATCCGATCATCCTTTGATCTGGTCCAGTCCATCAGCGTATCGAAGGTCACCGGAGCTTCCGGCCCGCGTTGCAATGGATCGAAACGGACGCTCCACGGGCCTTTCAGCCCATCGACCGTCGATGGTTCGGGGTGGTTTAGTTTCAGGTCCAGGGTCGTTGATCCTTTCCCTGGGTTTCTGAATACGATGAACACACTCTCATAAGGTGCCAGTTTCAGGGGAACAATAGTGGCGTCATCTTGTTGCCGATAGGAAGGAAGCACCCGCCTGTCACCCGATGTGGCCTCCCACCGTTCCGGCTGAAGTCCCTTCACCCTGAAGGCGGGTTGAATGATCTGCGTCTCAGCGGTCTGGTTGGTGAGAAAATAAATATGAGCCTGCTGCGTGATGCGATGTCCGTAATGGATCGAGAGATCCTCCGGCACCTGGCAGTCGGGGATCAGTTTGATCAGATTCAACGCTTCTTTCATGTCAAGGCCGTTCATTACCATCCCCTTGCCGTACCGTCTTGACTTGACCTTCACGCCATCCACATCCCCCCACAACGCTTGAGCCATCTGCTTCACCTGCCGGTCTGCATTCGGTTGATCCTGCAGGCTGGGCGATCGGTTCGGTGCAGGCCCGAGTATGACCGCGCCCTGCATCACCAGCTGCTGTATCTTCGATAATACCTCCGGTCGCATGGTCTCCAGTTTCGGTAAGACCATCATCCGGTACTGCGTACCGCTCGGAAGGGTGATCATCCCATCCCTGACCGTCATGTATTTCAGGATCACTTCCGCATTCATGTAGTCGAACTGATAGCCTACCGGCAGTGCAGGATCCGTGATGCCGGTCATCTTCGGAGCATCTTCGCCGATGAAATAGGCGACATCCGCCACATTCAGCCCCTGCTGCAGCATGAAGTTGGTGCGCTTGAGATATTGTGTGTACAGGTCCATCTGCGAGAACCAGGTATTCTTCCGATTGAACTCATTGCCGAACCAGGCATTGATGCCGGGGTCGCGATCCTCGTAGGGTTGTGTGATGTACACATGCAGCAGCGTGTTGTTGATCCCTTCTGCAAAGAACCGGTCCCCGCGTTGCTTGATCGTGGCCGGGTAGCGACTGAACGCATTACCGGCGCAGGTGTTGGACTCTGCCGATATTTTTGTCTTTCCGTAAATATGTCCGCAGGAAGTGGCTGCCCGGTTCTCGATGTCGCCCAGCGTCCCCTCACTCCAAAACTCGCCGGAGATCTCATCCGATTGTCCGCCGTACATCAAAAACTCCCCCGGGAATCCCCAGTGGCCATAGTTCTCCAGCCAGGTCGTGAGGCCGTGCTGATGGCTGGCATCCCTCAATCCACCAACATAATCATAGGCCAGCTTGTCGGCCACCATCCGGCGCATGTCCCACAGAAATCGGTCGGATGACTCCTGACTGTTCACCACAATGCCCTGATAAACGGGCAGGTAGGGCGTCGGATCGTAGCCAAACTTCCGGTTGAATTCCTCGATGAATCCGTCCGTGAAATTCTGTCCACCCATCTCATAACTATCCTGGACCACCACCTTGAAACTCTTGCGGTCGGCCGCCGGTATGCGCCGCAGCACTTCACCCATGTGAGCATCAAAATGCATCCGCACATGTTCACGACTCATCTTGTCCACTTCATATCCGGTAGCTTCCGGAGAGGCAGGGCCGTTCTTGGTACCGGTCGGTGTCATCCCCGTTCTCAGGATGACCCAGTCTCCGGCGGGTACCCGCCACTCGAGTTTACCATCCTTCGTCATGTATCTGGTAATGTCGATGACCTTAGATCCATCGACCACCATGGCCCGGTCATCCGCTTCAGCCGGACGTTTCCAGAGATAGGCATCCCAGTAGGGCAATGGCGTCGGGTGCATCTTCGCCAGGGACTTTTCTGCAGCACGCTCCACACGCGGGGAAGTGAAGATCTCCACTTCCGCGATCCCGCTCTCTGGATATAGTTCCTTGAAGCTATTTCCCGCCTTTCGTTTGTGCGTCTTGATGATCAGTCGAAATGCATTGCCGCGCACAGGCGGAAAGGTCAGCACTACCGGCGCGTAGGGCTCGAATCCGACATTAAGATCCGGCTTCGATCGGTTCATCTCGGATCGGGTGATGGTATGGTACGATCCTGCACTGTCGCGCACCTGAAATACCAGGTCCGCCAGGATGGGATGTTCCGTGGGACGTATAGACAAACTTCTGGCCGTGAAATATTCCTTTAGATCTGAATGAATGATCATCGAATCCCCGGCCGGGATCCTGATCCCCGTTTTATTGTCACCGTCCAGCAGCGAGGATATGCCCGCCACCCGGGGTATGGAGGAGACTGTCGCATTGAGATCACTGATCCGCTGCCGATGGCCTTTCGGTGCAGGATAGGCGATCACCCGGACATCCTGAAAGGGATCGATGGGTTTATCCAGCACCCTCGAGATGGTTGCGGGTCCCTTTACATTTATTTCTGAGGTGATGAGATAGCGCATGGCATCCTTCGCTTTCACCCAGGGTCCTCCCGACTGGCTCCATCCCGGCGAATTGAAGATGCCGATATCAATGTTGAGCTCAGTCGCGGTCTTCAGCGCGGTATGCAGGATCTCCCACCATTCCTCTGAGAGCATCTTGACCTTACCGTATGCTACATCACTCAATCCGATATTACCGATGAAAGCGCGGTTGATGCCGGCTTTCTTCATGGACTGAAGGTCGCGCACCACGCCTTCCTTCGATATATTGTCCGATATCCAGTACCAGTAGACAGAGGTTTGAATGGAGTCCGGTGGGTTGATGAATCCCGCCTCCAGCGCGCCGCTATCGTCGTGGTGGTCGCGGGGTATGAAGGCGCCGATCACGATGAGCAGGGCGGTGGACAGCAAGATATTTGACTTTTTCACTGGTATCAGTCTAAGGGATCAATGAGGATGAGAAAAGGAACTATTAACTATTTATAACCTGTACGAACAGATCAGGCTAAAGTTAAAATAGTTTTCATTTAGATATTTATTTGATCATTTCAGGGAAACAATCGCATGTTATGACATCCAAGGAGTTTAAATCTCGAATAAATCATTTAGCATTGTAGGTCATACACGCTCACCTTAGAACTCTATTAATATGACGATTTTGATAAAAAAACTGAAACAAGCCATGGTCATCCTGTTGATGATCTCAGCGGCCAATGTTGCCCACGCTCAAGTGGGCATTGGCACGGCCAATCCAGTATCTTCTGCCAAGCTGGAAGTGTCATCGACCACGCAGGGATTCCTGCCGCCCAGAATGACCCGCACGCAGAGAAATAACATCAGCAGTCCGGCGGCGGGCCTCACCATTTATAACACAGATGACAAGGCCTTCCAGGTGTATAACGGCACAGGTTGGTACTCTACCGTTCATTACATCGGGGAAAGCTACGGAGGCGGTATCGTGTTTCACGTATATGACAACGGACAGCATGGGTTAATTGCCGCTATTGCTGACCAGAGTACGGTCAGATGGTATGGCGGTACTCATACAAGTACAATGGCCAGGGCCGATGGTATTGGGGCGGGGCTTAAAAACACCAGCATCATCATTGCCAATCAAGGCTTGGCGGACGGGAACACATATGCTGCCAGGGTCTGTAACGAGTTATCCCAGACTTCAGGAGGTATAACCTATGGTGACTGGTATTTACCTTCAAAACATGAGTTGGGTTTATTGATGTCTCAAAAAACAATCGTTGGTGGTTTCGTCGGATCTTGGTATTATAGTTCTACAGAGAATTCTTCAACAACAGCTTGGTTGATCAGCGTGGATGGAACAACCTGGTGGCCGAATGTCAAAAACGAAGCATGGTCTGTAAGAGCCATCAGGGCT
>CAJBZC010000175.1 GCA_903959965.1 uncultured bacterium | reverse complement strand
GATCGGTGCGCACTAGTAATGTGTTGGGTACTGCTTTCATAGATATCCGGACTGACCTACTCCCGGCATGGCAGCAACATGCCAAGCGAGCCATTGACATTGCCGTGTCCTTTGCCGGCATGCTCCTGCTGTCGCCCCTGCTGATTTTTGCGGCCATCCGGGTGCGGATGTCTTCCCCGGGCCCGATTTTTTTTTCACAGGAGCGGGTCGGTTTCAAAGGCAAGCGATTCATGATCCATAAGTTTCGTTCGATGTGTCAGGATGCGGAAGCCGAAGGTCCCCGGCTGTCCTTCCCCGGAGATCCGCGGGTGACGCCATGGGGCCGGGTCATGAGAAAATGGCGGATTGATGAACTTCCGCAGTTATGGAATGTCATCCGTGGAGATATGAGCCTGGTGGGTCCTCGTCCCGAAAGAGCCTATTATATTGAACGCCTCGTCGAAATGGACCCTTTCTATGCGTATCTTACCAAAGTGAAGCCGGGACTAACCAGTTGGGGCATGGTTAAATACGGATATGCCGAAGATCTGGATCAGATGGCGGAAAGGATGAAATATGACCTCGTATATCTTGAAAACATTTCACTGGCACTTGACCTGAAGATCATGATCCACACGATCAGGATCATCATTCTAGGTAAGGGCGTCTGACGTTAATCAATCCTAACGGATACGTATACACGAAAATTAAATCATGGCGGAAGTCCGCTATATCAGGGGTCGGGATTTGGATCGAATTCGATGGGACCGACTCATGCACTGCGCCACCAACGCGGATCTCTATGGTTCATCGATTTTCCTGGACACAATGACTGATGGCTGGGATGCGGTCATTTGCGGCGATTACGAAGCCGCTATTCCGCTGCCTGTACGCAAGCGATTCGGGTTCCGGTACACATACATTTTACCTTTCTGCGGACCTTTCGCTGTATATGGTCAATTGCCGGAGGGTATTTCCGTTGCAACCATGCTGGAGGCGATTCCACGGAGCCTGATAAGATGCGACCTCAACTTATGGACTGACACACCGCCACCAGGATGGGTGGTTCGATCCCGTATCAATCATCTGCTAGCGCTTTCGATCGATTACCCGACAATTCGCGACCGTTACGGGTCGACCTGCAAGAACCTGTTGAACCGTGGCTTGGCTGAGGGCTTGCAATTGATCCTCACGTATCCGGTGTCATCGCAGCTGCAAATGGCCCGAAAGTTTGGCGGCCTGGGCCAGACGGATGAACGGGATGTGTTGCGTTTCGAAAGATGTTGTCAGCAGTGGACGGAAGCAGGTGAGGTTTTGTCAATAGCGATCTCCAATTTCAATGGCCAGGCAATAGCAGGCGGTATTTTCCTGCTCAGTCCACTTCAAATACATTATTTGCTAGGCTGGAGCAATCCTGAGGGTAATCAGAACAACGCATCCCGGCATATCCTCGATCGGGTCATTCGCATGCATGCCGGGCGGCGGCTTACCCTGGATCTTGAAGGTTCGGATATTCCGGGCGTGGCGCAGTTCTTCGAGTCGTTTGGCGCCGTTCCGCATCCTTACCAATTTCTGCGGCGTGATGCGCTGCCGTTCTTGCAGCGTATAGCCATAGGCTTCAAAAAACGTTCATAGATTATTGCATAGAGATACTTTTCACTTCATCGCTCCAAGAGTGGGGGTACTCTCCAAGAGTGGGCAACTCTCCAGGAGTGGGGGTACTCTCCAAGAGTTGTTTATTGATTACGCTGCTTATTTTGAAATGTCCACTCTTCGGCTCAATCATCCCATGTTTGTATTTTCATGTGAGTGAGCATCGAATACAAGATTCCTCGCTCCGCTCGGAATG
>CAJBZC010000174.1 GCA_903959965.1 uncultured bacterium | reverse complement strand
GTTCCCGTTAACGGGTTCACCTGGATCCAGACGATGGCGGATGCCATACATTCCGGCTGCCAGGGACGCGGCCATGGCGAGATATGGATTCACATCCGCACCGATCACCCGGGTTTCCACACGGGCGGAAGACGCGCCTCCGTTAAGCACCCTTAATGCCACGGTGCGGTTGTCGATGCCCCAGGTGAGTGTTGTAGGGGCCCAGGCGCCCTCTACGAGCCGCTTGTAGCTGTTGAGCGTCGGGGCAAACATCGGCATGATATGCGGCAGGCAATGCAGTTGTCCGGCGATATAATGACGGGCGATGGTACTCAGTTTGAGCGGATCATTTGCGTCATGGAACAGGTTGCGACTACCTTCCGCATCCCAGAGGCTTTGGTGTACATGGCCCCCGCATCCCGGCATCTGCTCGTGGATCTTGGCCATGAAGGTGGCCATGATGCCATGCCGGTAGGCGATCTCCTTGACGGCGGTTTTGAACAGCACGGCACGGTCTGCCGCTTCCAGCACATCTGAATGGGCGATGGCAGCTTCGTAGGTGCCGGGACCCGTTTCCGTATGCAGCCCTTCTATGGGGATTCCGAAGGCCGTCAGTTCGTCAAACAAGGCTCGGAAAAAATCATTTCTGAGGCTGCTCCGCAATATGGAATACCCGAACATCCCGGGCGTGAGCGGTGTGAGGTCTCGATACTGCTTGGCGGCAGCCGACTCCGGTGTTTCCTTGAAGTTGAACCATTCGAATTCCTGTGCAAAAACGGGTGCAAAGCCTTCGGATTTCGCTGTTGCGGAAACCCTTTTCAATAATTGTCGCGGACAAACTGGCGAGGCATTGCCATCCTTGTCCGTCAGTTCTCCCAGCAGGAAGGGCAGCTTGTCCTCCCAGGGGATGAATCGCAGCGTGGCCGGATCCAGGCGGGCGGGACTATCCGGGAATCCGGTATGCCATCCGGTGTAGTTTGATCGGTCGTATAGTGCATCACCCGCATCCCATCCGAATATGACATCACAGAAGGACGAACCTTTGTCGAGGACGGACAGAAATTTTTCCCTTGATATGTATTTTCCGCGGAGAATTCCATCGATGTCGGTGAAGGCGATCTTCACTTTTGCAGAAGGATGGCTGTTGACTTTGTCGATGATCTCTTGCGTGGACGCCTTGGAGTGAAGTGATGCCATATGCCTCAGGGTTTACGGGGTCAAAGGTCTTAATTTTTTGCCGTGGGGAAGGCCCTGAACATAAGCCAGCTCCCGGCCAACAATGCCAGATAGATGCCCGCGAGTTTGATGTCCTGGATCGCCATGGCCAGAAAGGAGATACCTGCGATCAGCAGCGCCAGCCAGGGGGCGATCGGAAAAAAGGGCGCCTTGAAAGGACGTTCCAGTTCCGGCTCCTGTTTGCGCAGCCGGATCATGGTGATCATGGCCATCACGTACAAGGTAAGGGCACCGAATACGGCGATGGTAATGATTTCAGCGGTTTTCCCAGTGAGAAGAGCGGCCATCCCGACGGCGGTGTTCGCCAGCAGGGCGTTGGCAGGTGTGCCGAAACGGGGATGGATGCGTCCGAACCAGGCTGGTGCGAATCCGGTGCGGCCGAATTCGAAGGTAGAGCGTCCGCCTGCCAGGATCAGTCCGTGGAAGGAGGCGACCAGTCCGAAGATCCCTACCGTGATCAGCAGATGATACATCGGATGAGTAACGCCCACGACCCTGCCCAATGCCAACGGCAGCGGGGAGTCTGAGGTTACCCCTTCCGCATTGTAGACGATGGCTTCCCATCCGGCAACGCCTACTGCTCCGGCGAACGTCAGCATGCAGAGGATGACCAGGGTGATGATGGCTGAGCCAAAGCCTTTGATGATGGTGCGTTGCGGATCGATGGCCTCTTCCGCGACATTGGCGACCCCTTCAATACCCAGAAAGAACCAGATCGCAAAGGGGATGGCGGCAAATATGCCTGCAACGCCATTTGGCAAAGGATTGGCAGTCAGGTTTTCCAGTTTGAAGGACGGCATGACGATGCCCGCAAAGAGCAGCAGTTCACCGACGGCGAGTATGGTCACCAGCAGTTCAAAGATGGCGGCTGTTTTGACCCCGTAAATGTTCAGCCCGGTAAACAGGAGATAGGACGCCATGGCGATGCCGATGACCGGTACATCGGGCATAAATAGATTGAAATAAGCGCCGATCGACAGGGCGATGGCTGGCGGTGCAAATACAAATTCAATATGCTGGGCCATGCCCGCTACAAAAGCGGCATCGCGGCCCATCGCCCGGTGGGCATAATCGAACACCCCTCCGGCCTTGGGGATCGCACAGGCCAGTTCCGCATAACTGAAGGTAAAAGCCAAATACATCATGATGATGCCCCCCGTAGCAATGGCCAGTCCTAATGTTCCCCCTTTTTCAAGTCCGAGGTTCCATCCGAAATACATGCCGGATATGACATATCCTGTACCCAGTCCCCACAACATCAGAGGCGTCAGCGTTCGACGTAAAGTGCCTTCATTCCTGGTTCCTTCCATGGTTATAATTTATCTGGTCCGAATATCCTGGTCGGATGGATCCGGTATTCAGAGTTCTTCCGCGGCCGTTCCGGACAACTTCGCCTTGAGCAGGCCCGTATGATGTTCTGTGTGCAGTTGGGTGAGCAAGGCCATCTCGCGCAACGTCACCCTTCCGATCGCGGGGTGCTTGACCAGAAAGCCTTCCAGGTCGTCATCTTTCAGACGTTCCAGGCGGCGACAAAGTATTTCAGTGGCCTCGCTGTGTTTTTTCAATAGTACATCCCGCTGCGCATGGCTGACCCTGCCGGGTTTCACCATGATTGGCGCTTTTACACCATTAACTAAGGCCTTGCGGTATCTTTCGCGCAGTTCCGACGCTGATCTGCTTTTTCGATTTGGTTTTCCGAACAACATCCTGAGCATGAATAACGGTAACGCATACGCGAAGTTCGTCAACCGGAGACTTTTGATCAGATGATTCAGATCCTGACCGGCGGTCCACTTGCCCGCATGGCTCGCTTCGAAAGCTTCAGTCGACAGACCTGAAATCAGATGGTTAAATTCTTCCGTTGCCCTCCTTATCCCTTCCGTCAGTCGCTTATCCAGGGCGTTTAGGGTGTTTTGATCTTGTGTTTATATTTATTTATGTCAGTCTTCCCAGATGACCGTGTCGATCCGGTCGAACCATTCCGCATATCGATGAAGATGAAGCGCTTCCAATTCATTGCGCCGGATCTTAAGCGTAGGCGTCATCATCCCGTTGCCGATGGTCCATTCTTCCCGGGTGATGACGATTTTACGAACGTGCTCGAAATGATCCAGTGTAGAGTTGACGGCCGACAGGGTTTCAGACAGGCTCTTAATGAGGACATCCTTAGATTTATTACGTCCGGTCTCTGTCAGGTTCACCAGCACAATGGGTTGAGGTATCCCCATTCCAACGACGCAGGCTTGTTCAATATCTTCTCCTGCCAGCATCCTGAGTTCTATCTGGGCGGGGGAAATATATTTTCCCTTGTCGGTCTTGAACTGGTCCTTGATCCTTCCAGTAATATACAGATAACCGTCGCCGTCATATTCCCCCTTATCTCCGGTCAATAAATAGCCATCCTCATCAAAAACCTCGGCTGTTAGTCCCGGCTCCTTGTAGTATCCTACGAAATTGCCCGGGCTCTTCACGCAGATTTCTCCCTGGTGACTGAACTTCACCTGGAGGCCGGGAAGTGGTTGTCCCACGGAGCCGAATCGGTTGGCCCTAGCCCGGTTGAAATGCGCATAGACGCTGTCTTCCGTCATGCCGTAAGCCTGATAGATGGTGATGCCCATCCTGTCGTACCACTGGAGCAGATCCATCGAAATTGGAGCAGCGGCGCTCAGTATGATGCGGGCCCGGGAAAGTCCAAGCTTCTTTCTGACGGCCTTTCGAATCAGCGTATTGATGAGGGGGATGGATAACAGCAGGTCCAGTTTCTGCTGAGAAAACCGTTTCAGAATATTCTCCCGAAACTTTGTCCAGATGCGGGGGACAGCAAAAAATGCGTCCGGCTGTACAGATTCCAGATCCCGTGCGAACGTGCTCAGGGATTCTGAAAATGACGCTGTTCCGCAGTTGAAGATCACGTTCATCTCGACTGCAAGTCGTTCTGCCACATGGCTGAGCGGCAGGTAAGAGAACATATTTGGATTAACGGGTACGTTCAGGATGGGTGCTACTTGCCTGAACACCGTGTCGAACGTGCAGGCTTTGTGCATGACCCCTTTGGCGCGACCGGTGGTTCCGGAGGTATACACGATGGTCAGGATATCATCGCAGTCCCATGCGTGGACATGCTGAAGGGGCTCATGTTTCTCCTGGATATCTTCCCAGTTGTTTTGTTCGGAGATTCCATAAGTCACACATCCTATTCGGATGACGGAGGAAGGAATGCCTTGTCGTTGTTCTTCGTAATCGTCCAGCTTTCCGACAAAGATGGCGCGGGTATCGCTGTGATCCAGGATGTTTCGGATTGTTCCCGAAGTGAGGGTTGGATAGATAGGGATCGATACACAACCGGCCATCATGATGGCGATATCGGCCATGATCCAGTGGGCGCAATTCTTTGAAAGGATGGCTATGTGATCCCCGGGCTCCAGGTTGCTTTCTGCCAGGGCCGCGGCCATGCGTCGGCATTCGTCACCGGCCTGCGCCCAGGTCCAGGTCTTCCATTGCCCCCCGATGGGTTGTCGCAGAAAAATTCGGTTGGGTTGTTCTTTTTCCCAGCGGAGGAAATAATCCAAAGGAGTCATCTCGGAATGGAATTGGGTATTGATTTAAATGGAAATGGCCTGCTTGCGATCCGACCGCAGTCATAGCCGCTATTAAATTCGTCTGACTAACAACCGCAGCCTGTTTCACAATATCCGTATCCACCTTCGAACGGAACCGGAGGTTCATCCTCATCCGTGGCCTCCCTCACATCAATCACGCTGACATGATAGTAAAGGTCCTTGCCGGCCAGCGGATGGTTGGCATCCAGGATGATTCCTTTTGCTGTTACAGCTGTCACTAGACCTTCTGTGCCGTCGAAGATTTTGACCTGATTCCCCTGCTTAATGGCGTCCGGTTCATCGAGGTCACCCCATGGAATGGAGAGGACGAGTCCGGGTTCATGAGGGCCGAATGCCCGTTCACAGGGAATGCAGAATTCAGCCTCTTCATTTATGCACATGCCGGAGAGGTATTGTTCCAGCCGGGGCAGGATCATACCCGCACCGTGTCTGTAAACCTGCGGTGGTCCCTGTCGATTGTCTGCCAACAAGGTTCCATGCTGGTCTTTCAGCAGGATGCTCAGAGAAACGATCCGACCGGCTTCGATCATTGTTCAATCTTTTGATTCCCTGTGGCGATTAACGGGCATCCGAACTGATCGTCGGATGCCCGTTTTGCTTATATGCATTTTTCTTCCTCGAAAGGGGATGGTAACGATATCTGAAACTGAGTGATTCAGAGCTTCCAGCCTTCCCGGAATCTGGGCTGTAACAACTCGTTGGCGGCCTTGTCACCCTTGAATTTCTCGCGCTTTGGATCCCATTTAAGCGGCCGTCTTACTTCGTAGGCAATATTTGCGAGGGCGCACACCGAATTGGAGCGATGTCCGACTTCTGCATGACAGATTGGCTTCGTACCATTCTTGCAGGCATTCAGCCAATCGGCATAATGATCATCTGAAGTGTAAAGACGTGTTTCCCCGGGTTGGAGGGTGGCCGTGGCGATGTTCGCAGGGTTGCTGTCAAAATAATTGCGGGCGATATCAATGCTGCCCTTCTCACCGATGAATCGCACCCCGAAACCGCGGCCGAAATCAACATGTTTCATGATCACCCCGTTTGCGTATTCCATTTCCAGTCCGCGTATTGCCTTGGGGTCGGTCGGAGGCGTAAATCGAACAGGGCCCGACTCATCCATACCCAGGCCCCACTGCGCGATGTCGAACATATGTGCGCCCCAGTCAGACAGAATCCCGCCGGCATATTCCTTGTATTTTCTCCAGTTCGGGAAGATATCCTTTTCTACCGGAGGCGAGAGTTCGGAATGGAAGGGGTGATAGGTGGCCGGGCCAACCCAGCCTTCCCAGTCCAGATGATCCGGTTTGTTTTCTGAGCCAAGGGTGAACGGAACAGCTGGATCACCCACATTGACCAGCACTTCTTTGATCTGTCCGAGGTACCCGTTGCGTACCAGTTCGCAAGCCGTTCTGAAGTTTTTCCAAGACCGCTGCATGCTGCCGGTTTGAAGCACTACGTTATTTTTATCCACGGCCTCCACCAGTTTCCGGCCTTCGACGACGGTGCGCGTCAGGGGTTTCTCCAGGTAGATATGCTTTCGTGCTTCCGCAGCCTTTATGGCCTGATAAGCATGCCAGTGGTCTGGGGTGGCGATGACCACACCATCGATGCCAGGTTCCGCCAACAGCGCACGGTAGTCGGGGAATGATTTGAATCCACCGGCGGGTGCCTTACCTGACGCTTCCGCGTATGCCTTTTCCGCCAATGACTTGAAAAGTTGCAGTTTGGTGGCATCGACATCCGAGCCAGCCAGGATGCGAACGGATTGTTTCTTGAACTGGTTCAACAATCCCCGGGCCTGCTTGCCAGTGCCGATGAAGCCGAGACCGAACATGTCGCTCGGGGCGGTAAAACCTTTACCAATGACATGTCTCGGAACAATGAAGAAGGCTGCCGCTGCTGCGGATTGTTGGATAAATTTCCTGCGGTCG
This sequence comes from uncultured bacterium, assembly GCA_903959965.1. Lineage (GTDB taxonomy): Bacteria > Bacteroidota > Bacteroidia > Chitinophagales > Chitinophagaceae > Pollutibacter. Next base: position 2,349 of record CAJBZC010000174.1, on the reverse strand, counting down.
TAACGGGTCATGGTCAATGCTTTTATGAATGATTGAATATACGATTTAGTGACGTATCAGTCTTTCAATGTCAACGCTTTTTTCAAGCCCACGGCTTCATTTCGGTGAGCGCATCAAAGAGCGCGTCCAGATCCTCCTGTGCATTGAATGCGTTGATCGAATAGCGGAGGTAGACATCCGATCCCTGGCGCATCACAGGCACTTCGATCTTGTAATCGGTGAACAATCGTCGCTGCAGCAGCTCCGGCATGTCTGTCTTGATCGGAATGCTTACCATCTGTCCCAGCCATTCTTCGCTGATGGGACTGATCGGCTGTGTTTCCATCAGCTCATAAAATCGGGGTGCATTTTCCCTCACCATCGACCGGCAGCGGGCCGAAACGGCCTCCCAGTCATGCGCCCTCATGAACGCAATGCAGTCAGGCACGGTCAGGAAGGCCGAGAAATCACGGGTGCCATTCATCTGTTGATGGTCAAGGAACATGGAATGGGACGGCGCGGCGGCTTTGTATCCCCAGCTGACCACTAAAGGTTTCAGGAATGGCTGCACTTCTTTTCGCGCAAACAGAAACGAACAACCCTTGGGGGCCATCATCCATTTGTGACAGGCGCCCGTGTAGAAATCCGCCTGCAAGGCGGACAAATCCAACGGTATGTGAGCGGGCGCATGAGCACCGTCAATAAAGGTGATGAGCCCCAGGGCCTTTGCCCGGACGCAGGCTTCCTCCACGGGCAACCTGAGGGCCGTGGCACTTGTAATATGACTAATGAATAGTACCCTGGTACGCTCATTCACACCGGCAAACAAATCCTCCAGAAAGGTTTCCTTGTCCGTCACAGGCAACCTGATATGCTGACGGCGGTAAACTGCCCCCTTCTCTTTGCAGTGAAAATCCCAGGCCCGGTCGCAGGCGCCGTATTCGATGTCGGTGGCCAGGACCTCATCACCTGGACCAAGGTCGAGACTGGCGGCTACGGTATTTACGGCGTAGGACGGGTTGGTGACATAGACCAGGTCGTCTGGGTCAGCGACTTTCAGATATTCTGCCAGAGCGCGTCGGGATTCGGCCAGATAACCGACGCCGTCAAAGGCGATGAACTGCACTGGCTCAGATTCCAGCAGACGTTGCCATCGTTGATAACTGTCAAAAACCGGACTCGGCGTAGCTCCAAATGAGCCGAAGTTTAGGTAATGAACATCAGGACGCAGTAAGAATTGGGATCGCAATGGGTTCATGGATACAATTTAACGCTTTAGATAGTCTCATCCATACACACAGGATTTCTCCATCGGCTTTCTCTCGAAAGCCGCGTCCGCATTACCCATCCGGTTTGATTACACTACCTTTGCAGGCGTATATGAGAAAAAGTATTCCACTCATTATCGTATTCATTTCCTCCCTGTTGTTCATGCATTCACTTGGAACAGTGCACCTGTTCGACTGGGATGAGATCAACTTCGCGGAATCCGCCCGCGAGATGATCGTCTCCGGGAATTACATGCAGGTACAGATCAATTTTGAACCTTTCTGGGAGAAGCCGCCGATATTCTTCTGGTTGCAGGTGGTGTCGATGAAGATCTTCGGTATCAACGAATTCGCTGCCCGACTACCGAACGCGATCTGTGGGATACTGACCCTGCTGTCCCTTTTTCTCATCGGTAGAAAATTGCAAGGTCAAAGATTTGGACTTTGGTGGACATTACTTTACGCCGGCAGTTTTCTGCCGCATCTTTATTTCAAGAGCGGGATCATCGATCCCTGGTTCAATTTCTTTACGTTCCTGGGGATTGCCTTTCTGGCTAATTTCCTGCAGCACTCCACAACCGATCGCCCGTCTGTTTCCTCATTGTTATGGTCTTCCTTGTTCATAGGATTGGCGGTGCTCACCAAAGGGCCGGTCGCCCTCTTGCTGTTCATGCTCACCTATGCCGGATTCATCGTCATGAACAGGGGCCGGGGATGGGTGCCTTTTCGATTTTATTTAATCTGGGCGGGCGTTTTCGCAGCCGTCGTGCTTGCCTGGTTCGGGTTGGAAGTCATGCAGCATGGCTGGTGGTTCGTGGAAGAATTCATCGTATATCAAATCAGGCTGGCCCGCACCCAGGATGCGGGTTTCGCAGGTTTCCCCGGTTATACCTATGTGGTGCTGCTGGTCGGTTGTTTTCCTGCGTCCATATTGATATTCGGTAAGCGAAGTCTTAACATGAGTATCCCCCAAAGGGATGTTTTTCGTCAACTGATGATCTGTGCGCTGGTAGCCACCGTCCTGGTTTTTTCTCTGGTGCGGACCAAGGTGCTGCATTATTCTTCATTTGCCTACTTTCCGATCGGATTCATTGGGGCCCAG
>CAJBZC010000173.1 GCA_903959965.1 uncultured bacterium | reverse complement strand
AGACGCAACCCGTCGCTTTTCCAGGTGCTGAAGGATTCGGCAAGTTCACGACCGGCGGACGTGGCGGGCAGGTCATGATCGTGTCCAACCTGAACGATGCCGGTCCCGGCAGTTTCCGGGAAGCCGTTGAGGCGAAGACACCCCGGATCGTCGTGTTCGCTGTCTCCGGTACGATTCGGTTATCCTCCCAAGTGAATATCCGCGGGGATGTTACGATCGCGGGGCAGTCGGCGCCGGGCGACGGCATCTGCCTGGCCGATCATCCTGTGTCGGTGGCCGGCGATAATGTCATCATCCGATATCTGCGATTCAGGATGGGGGACCGCTACCAGGATAAGGGAAAAGTGCATGGCAGCGGGCATGACGACGCCCTGAGTGCGAGTCGCCGCAAGCAACTCATCATCGATCATTGCAGCATCAGCTGGAGTACGGATGAATGCATGTCGGTCTATGGCGGCGACAGCACGACCCTGCAATGGAACATCATCTCCGAGCCCCTTGATTATTCCTATCATTTCGAAAATGGTGATACAGATTATGAACATCACGGCTATGGCGGTATCTGGGGCGGTGCGCATCTCAGCGCCCACCACAATCTCTTTGCCCATTGTGTCAGCCGCACGCCGAGATTCAATGGCACCAGGCTCGGCGCGGCGCTGGAGCGCGTCGATTTTCGCAATAACCTGATCTATGACTGGGGCGGCAACAACGTCTATGGCGGAGAAGGCGGTGAATACAACATCGTGGGTAATTACTACAAGTCGGGACCCTTCACATCAAAACGGGTGACGGGCCGCATCGTGAACCCGACCCGTAATGAAGCAGTGCCCTTCGGACGTTTTTATGTGGCGGGGAATCATGTAGATGGATCATCTGCCGTCTCAACCGATAACGCGCTGGGTTTGCAAGTGACGGGGACAACCGATCCGCAGGTGATCGCTGCTACATCTGTCCCAACGCCATTTCCTGTGTTGGATCTGCCCGTGAGATCGGCGGAACAAGCCATGAAGGACATCCTCGCACATGGCGGATGTTCGCTGCCGAATCGCGATACCCTCGACCTGCGGATCATCCGGGAAGTGGTCGCCGGCACCGGCCGGGTGATCGACGTGCAGGGCGGATTCCCGCACGGAACGCCCTTCGAACAGACTCTGACCGCCTGGCCGTCCCTGAAAAATCTGCCGGCGGCACCGGATACAGATCGCGATGGGATGCCTGATGCCTGGGAACGGAAACAGAGACTTGATCCGACAGATCCTTCAGATGCGATCCGCCAGCCTGCGGGTTCATCCTACACTCAAATTGAGATCTACCTCAACAACCTGGTCAAATGAGAATCATTGCCATCTTGCTGATCGCCTCCTGCCTCAGCGCAATTTTACCAGCACCTGCACCTCGGAAGATCCGGATCTTTCTGGCTGGAGACTCTACGATGAGCATCAAGGATCGCCGGGCATATCCGGAGACAGGGTGGGGGATGCCCTTTGTGCACATGTGGGACAGCTCCGTCACCGTCGTCAACCTGGCGAAGAATGGTCGCAGTACCAAGTCTTTCCGGGCCGAAGGTCTGTGGCAACAGATCCTGGATGCTGCACAGCCGGGCGATAATGTCATCATCCAGTTCGGACACAACGACGAGTCAAAGGACAAGGGCGACCGCTACTCGCCGCCCGATAGTTACAAGTCGAACCTCTCGCGCTTCGTTGCCGAAGCACGGGCGAGGCAGGCTGTGCCCGTGTTGGTGACACCGGTGTCGCGCCGGAAGTTCGATGCCACCGGACAAGCTTTGCCCACCCATGCCGAATACAGTCCATTGGTGGTGGAGGTTGCCCGCCGGGAACAGGTCCTGCTGATCGATCTCGACGAAAAAAGTCGTGCGCTTTATCAGCGCTTTGGTCCGGAACACTCCAGGTTGCTGTTCCTGCAGCTGCAGCCCGGAGAACATCCGAATCATCCCGACGGAAAGAACGACAATACGCATTTCAGCGAGCTGGGCGCCCGGCTCATCGCGCAGATCATGTGGCGCTCGCTGACGGATTCCCTGCCGGAATTGGCAGCACGCACTACTCAGGCCGCGCTCAGAAAATAAATATAAGTTAATAAATATAAATATTGATTTACATGAAAATGAATATAAATATGACAAGGCTTCTGTGTCTTCTGTTGGCCATTGTCAGTACCATGCAGTTTCCCGCCCATGCTCAGCAACCCTGGAGCCAGCGCATGAGTGCCACGGCCATGCGCATCTGGCCTGATTCCTTCCTGCTGGCGGGTGACAAGGCCGCCAAGTGGCGATACGACCAGGGCGTGATCCTGAAGGGCATAGAAGCCGTGTGGAATGCCACAGGGGATCGAAAGTGGTTTTCGTACATCGCCAAGAGCATGGATCATTATATTAAGGAAGATGGCAGCATCCGGGGCTATCGCCCGGATGAATACAACATCGATCACGTCAACAACGGCAAGTTGTTGTTGACCCTCTGGCGGGTCACCGGAAAGGAAAAATACCGCAGGGCGGCCGATGCACTGCGCCGGCAACTCGTCACGCATCCCCGCACTTCAGAAGGTGGCTTCTGGCATAAGAACATCTATCCCTGGCAGATGTGGCTGGATGGACTTTATATGGGACAGCCTTTCTACGCTGAGTATGCAGAGCTGTTCCATGAGGATACCGTATTCAACGATGTTGTGCGGCAGTTCGAACTCATGGAGCGTCACGGGCTTGATCCGCGCAGCGGACTGCTCTATCATGGATGGGATGAAAAGCGCGCGCAGCGCTGGGCCGATCCTGCCACCGGCCGCTCCCCGCATGTCTGGGGCCGCAGCCTCGGTTGGTTCGGCATGGCCCTGGTGGATGTGCTCGATCATATTCCGGCAGATCATCCTCAACGGTCACGTATGACCGAAATGCTAAAGAGATTCGCCGCGGCGACTGCAAAGGTGCAGGACCCCGCCACCGGTACCTGGTACGATATCCCTGATATGCCCACACGGGCCGGCAACTATCCCGAAGCTTCAGCCTCCTGTATGCTCGCTTATACCTATGCGAAAGGCGTCCGGCTTGGCGTGCTTCCCGCTACTTATGCAGCCCTTGCCAAAAAGGCATGGACAGGCATCTTGAAAACCTTTATCACGGAACATCCGAACGGTGATGTGGATCTGAAAGGTACGGTGTGGGTGTCAGGCCTTGGGGGCAATCCCTATCGCGACGGGAGCTATGCGTATTACATGAGCGAACCCGTGATCGTGAACGACCCGAAGGGAATGGGTGCTTTCATTCTCTGTGCCACCGAGCTGGAGATCCTGCTGGGTGATCGACCGGGACAGGGCAAGCGGGTGTTGATCGACCGCTATTTCAATAATGAACGGAAGAAGGATCCGCTCGGACAAGAGGTGCGCTGGCATTATACCTGGAACGACCGCACCAATGGCGGCTATGCCATGCTGGGCGAAATCTTCCGCCGTCATGGCGCGACGATCGGCAACCTTGATGCAGCGCCGACGGATGCCGGACTGAAGGGGGCCGCGGTCTATGTCATCGTGGATGCAGATACGGAGAAGGAGACCCCGAAACCAAACTTTATGGACGCCGCATCCGCCGACGCCATCGAGCGCTGGGTGAAGGCCGGGGGTGTGCTGGTGATGCTGGGCAATGATTCCGGGAATGCGGAGTTCGATCGATTCAATATGCTGGCCAACCGCTTCGGGATCGGTTTCATCAAGGATAGCCGCAACCGGGTACAGGGGGATAAGTTCGAACAGGGCATCGTAACGGTTCCCGACGGGCATGAGATCTTCAAAAAAAGCCGTACATTGTATATCAAGGAGTATAGTCCCCTGACGGTGAAAGCCCCCGCCCGTTCTGTGCTAGACCATGAGGGATATCATGTCATGGCCGTAGCGAAAGTCGGGAAAGGCACCGTTTACGCCCTCGGCGATCCCTGGATCTACAACGAATATGTGGACGGAAGAAAGTTGCCGTCGAACTTCGAGAACTATCCTGCCGCCGACAGCTGGGTGCGCTGGCTCCTGCAGAAAGCCGGAAAATAAAAAAGCGGGTATTCGATATCGGATCGCTGATCATCTTCCCGCAGGCTTCATATGCCCGTGTGGTGATCTAAATCAAAAATGATGATCAGAATCCTGTCTATCTGGCTATTCGCGGCTTCAACGATTGCGGCCCCTGTGTGGGCACAATCAAAGCGTCCCAATATCCTCTGGCTTTCTGTGGAGGATATGAGTCCGCACTTGGGATCCTATGGGGAGCGACTGATCGCCACGCCGAACCTCGATAAGCTGGCCGCCAGGGCCATTCGTTATACCAACGCATTCACGGCCGCCGGTGTCTGTGCACCCAGTCGCAACGCGATCATTACCGGTCGCATGCAGACCAGCAACGGCGGGCACAACATGCGCACGCTGAATAACACCTATCCGGAGCAGACCGGTCTGCCGAAAAGCTACTCCGTCGTCATGCCCGAGGACGTGCGGCCCCTGCCGGAATACCTGCGGGCGGCCGGCTATTGGTGCACGAATAATGCAAAGTCAGATTATCAGTTTGAGGACGGACCTACCTACTGGGACCAGAACGGCAACAAGGCGCACTACCTGAACCGGCCGGCGGGTATGCCTTTCTTCGCGGTCTTCAACAGCAACATCACCCATGAGAGCCAGGTATGGGAACGCCGGAACCGGCCCCTGCGCGTGGATCCGGCCAAAGTGACCGTGCCACCCATCTGGCCGGATACCGATTCGGTACGATTGGACATGGCCCGGTTTCTGACGAATGTGTCGGAGATGGACGACTGGGTAGGGGAGCGGCTGAACGAGCTGGAGGCATCCGGGGAGATGGAGAATACGATCATCATGTTCTGGTCGGATCATGGCGACGGACTGCCATGGTTCAAGCGCGAGATCACGGACCGGGGCATTCGGGTGCCATTGATGATCAGTCTCCCGGAGCGGAAGTCCGGGGTGGATGCGCAGCTCATCTCCTCGATCGACTGGGCGCCGACGGTGCTATCCCTGGCGGGCATCCGGCCGCCGGCGAGTATGAAGGGCAGGGCCTTCCTGGGTAAGTATGTGGATCCGAATCCGCGGAATTATGTGTTTGCCGCCCGGGACAGGCTGGACAGTCACTACGACCGGGTACGGTCTGTACACGATGGTCGGTTTCAGTACCTGCGCAACGAATATCCCGATCTGCCTTATTATATGGATCTGACCTATCGGCGTCAGCAGGCCTCAATGCGTGACATTCTCCGGCTACGGGATGCCGGCAGGCTGGACTCGGTACAGCTTCGCTGGTTCCTGCCCAAGGGGCGCCGCGAGGAATTATATGATGTCCAACAAGATCCCTGGCAATTGCATGACCTCTCGGGAGATCCGGCTTATTCGACGGAATTGAATCGTCTGCGATCAGCATACAATGACTGGCAGGAGCGAGTACCCGATCTGGGGGCGGTTAATGAGAAAGAACTCATTGCGCGCTGGTGGGGTGGTGCCGCCGCTCCGCCCCGTACGGCGGATCCGCAGATCGTTCATAAGTGGCGGCGCATCGAGCTGAGTTGTACAACGCCCGGCGCTTCCATCGGATACCGGTTCCTTAGGCCAGGTGACAGCACGGGGCGTTGGGAGGTGTACAAGGGACCTATTGGTCCGGTTGAAGGTCGGGTGCTGGAAGTGGTGGCCCATCGGTCGGGGTATCGGACAAGTGCGGTGGTGCGGGATAGACAGTGACAATCTGGTGTTCCGTTTCCATTCGATCCGATAACAACGCACATTTTGCTGAATCGATGATGCTCGTAGTTGAAAAAACATTCGCCCAATGTGTTAAAAATATACGAAAACCTTTTCGCAATATCTTTCGATAGCACTTGGCGAAGCCATAAAGACTTGGTAATATTACGTTTGTTTAACGAAACCTTGCACAAAAACGACTTAACATGAGAAAAATCGTGCTCTTTTTGATCACGCTGACATCCATCTCACTCGCCTCATGGGCGCAGACGCGAAAGCTCAGCGGGACAGTGCTATCCGAAAGCGGAAGCGCGCTGGCCGGTGCCAGCATCTCCATCAAAGGCGGGACAGGCGGAACTGTTACCGACAACGATGGGAAATTTTCCCTAAACATCCCGGCCACGGGTAAAGTGGTCATCACCATCAATTCCATCGGATTTGCTGCCCAGGAAATTACGGTAGGCGACAAGACTGACATCAGCGTCAAAATGGTCTCCGAAAGTACCAAAATGGAGGACGTGGTAGTGGTAGGTTATGGTTCCGTTCGTAAGAAGGACCTCACCGGAGCCGTGGGGTCATTGGCTCCCCGTGATATCGTACGTACTAACCCGTCCAACGTCACGCAGGCACTGCAAGGTCAGGTCACCGGTGTGGTGGTCACCAAGACCAGCAACAAGCCGGGACAGGGCTTTCAGATCGATATACGCGGACAGAACACCATCACCGGTACCACCGAGCCGCTGGTGGTCATCGACGGGGTGATCGGTGCCCGTCTGCGCGACATCAACCCGCAGGACATCCAATCCATCGACATCCTGAAAGATGCCTCCTCTACTGCCATATATGGAGCACGCGGTGCCAACGGGGTCATCATCATTACTTCCAAGAAAGGGGTTGCCGGCAAACCCAAGGTCACTTTTGATACCTATCTGGGCCAGAAGCGTCCGGCGCATCTTCCGCGCCTGATGACCGCACAAGAGTTCTATAAATTTGCCGTGGATGATGCCGTACTCAATGGCGGATCTCCCGTTGGTACCTTTACGGCCAGTGAATTGAACATGGTGAATACGGGCAAGTCCACCAACTGGGTGGATGAAGTGCTGCAGCCCGGAACCTTCACCAACTCTACGGTGGCTGTCACAGGTGGTAATGGCGGAACGACCTATCGTTTTTCCGGAGGCTACATCCAGGAAGATGGTAACGTACCCGTCACCTCCTTCAAAAAATATTCACTCAACGCCGCTGTTGACAGCCGCCTGAGCGACTGGCTTCGGGTGGGCATTACGGCTTATATCAATTATGCCAACAACCCGACCGGCTCTTTGGAGATCCTACGCTCCGCCTATCGCGCACGTCCCACAGGCGTGATGTATTACAAAGATATAGTGAACCCCAGCGAGGGCAACGACCTCGCCGTGGGTCCCTGGAAGAACGACCTGTCTATCTGGATGGGCATCAAGGACAACCAGGTGCCGAATCCGCTGATCGACGCTGATCCTGAAATCTATCAGAATACGACCACGGTGTCCAATCCGATGGGTAATGCTTTTGCGGAGATCACCCTGTTGAAGGGATTGACGTTCAAATCGTCGATTTCTACTTCCATCATTGACGAGCGTCAGGGAGAATTCCGGAATACGCTGTCGAAGTCACAGCTGACCAACCCGCCCCGTGCCGACTACAACACGCGTCACTGGACGACCTATACGATCGACAATCAGCTCTCATACAATGCCACTTTCTCGAAGCACAAGATCAGCGCCACAGCACTTCAGAGTGCTTACAAGATGAACTACGAGACGTACTCGATCGCGGCGACCAACCTGCCTTATGCCTCACTCTGGTATAACCTGGGTACGGGTGGCACGGTTGTTTCGAGGAGCAGTTTTTCCCGGAATACGCTCTCTTCCTACATGGGACGTGTCAACTACACATTCAACGACAAATATCTCCTGACCCTGACGGCTCGT
>CAJBZC010000172.1 GCA_903959965.1 uncultured bacterium | reverse complement strand
TATTAAAGAAGGCGTAAAGCTGATAGTATTCCTTGATCGAGAAGGGATCATATTTATGATCGTGGCAATGGGCGCATTCCAAGGTCACGCCCAGCAGTCCCTTCCCGAAGAGGTCTGTCCGGTCGGTCACATAACTGCTTCGATATTCCTCGGGGATGACGCCGCCCTCCTCCGTGATCTTGTGATTGCGGTTGAAGGCGGTCGCGAGGATCTGTTCGCGGGTGGCATTGGGCAGCAGGTCGCCGGCCAGCTGCCAGGAGACAAATTGGTTGTAAGGCAGATTCCGGTTGAAAGCATCGATGACCCAGTCGCGCCAGGGCCACTGGGTGCGGTAGCCATCGTCCTGATAACCGTAAGAATCGGCGTAGCGGGCGAGGTCCAGCCAATGGATGGCCATCTTCTCCCCATAAGCCGGCTGTTTCAGTAGTTCTTCGACGATCTTTTCATAGGCGGTTGGTCCGTTGTCGGCCAGAAAACGGTCCATCATCTCGATGGTTGGCGGAAGGCCGGTGAGGTCAAGGCTCACCCGGCGGAGGAGTCGTTCCTTGTCCGCCGGGTCATTGGGCTCGAGTCCTTTCTGCTCCTGTTGGGCGAGGACGAAATGATCGATCTCATTGCGCGGCCAGTCGGAGCGATCGATCTCCGGGAGAGGCTGCTTTTGGGGTGGCACGAAAGCCCAGTGCTTTTCGTAGCGTGCCCCCTGTTCGATCCATCGTTCGATCAGTTTGATCTCGAGCGGAGTGAGTTTGAGGGGAGATGAATGCGGCGGCATCACCTTGGCGGTATCCTTGGAGGTGATGCGCAGAAAGGCTTCCGACAGTTCAGGTTTTCCGGCGACGAGCGCATGGGCCTGGGGATGTTCCTTCAGGGCGGCAAAGGCGCTGACCGGATCATCCATCCGAAGGTCGGCCTTACGCTTGTTGGCATCGGGCCCATGACAGGTGAAGCATTTATCTGACAGGATCGGACGGATATCAAAATTATAACTGACAGAATCCGGGAGATGGTCGGATGCGAGGTAACCACCTGATGATTTGTTCCAGAAGGTGGAGGCGAGGAAAATGATGCCGGCCAGGGCGAGGGTGGTGGCAAGGATCTTCCAGGGCAAGCGCATATCGTTGGTTTTGGATGAGGGCTACGACATGAATATATGAAATTTTGTGGCAGCACTAACAATCTAAGGGCACTGAAAAACATGTGGAGAAAGTCTGGATGAATACATAAGAGAAAGCTAAGCAGCGCACTTTAAATACGCTTATGGAGGTATTGTCCACCCTATCCGGCATGGGTACATTTATCATGCACATCATTCGTGCTTTAAAATTCAACACGTATGTCAAAACACGTATCCAACATCCTGCATATTTGCGGGATCGCCGTATTTATGTTTGCTGCCTGCAAAAAAGAGGCAACGGCTCCTGCCCCGACTCCGCCACCGGTGGTACTCTCCTCAGAAAAAAAGATCACCGCCTTTTCATTCCTTAAAAAAGATAATCCGGTCCTCGAAGCAGACCTCATCGGAACGATCACCGGCAATGCCATCGTACTGGAAACCCTGGCCTCGATGACCGCCCGCGATCTCAAGGCCACGTTCACCGTATCCGACAAAGCGACGGTTTCGATCGCAGGGGTGAAACAAACAAGTGGTGTAACCTCCGCATCTTATGCCGCCAAGGTCACCCTGGATGTTGAAGCCGAGGATAAATCAAAAACAACCTATACCGTCGAATTGAAGACCACCGGGAATGCCCCTAACATGACGGTGAACAACACTACCTCCTATGCGCTCAGAACCCAGGCGAAGACCTGGATCAATTACGGCACCACCGTTCCGCAAAGCCTGAGGTATGGCCCCGGAAGCTATCTGGCCCGCGCGTTCCACGATTTCGACAAAGATGGCGATGAGGATCTGATCATGGGAAATCTGAGTTATGACTGGGTCAATAACAAACTCCTGAACACACCCAATCCGGTGAACTATCTCGAAAACCGAAGCAGCACGTTCGTGGACGTGTCGGGCACCAAATTCTCCGGCGGCGTACCCGGACTCGTTCATCCGCGAAAGGCGATCCTGGGCGACTACGACAAGAACGGCTGGATGGATGTCGTCATGGCCGGCCATGGATTTGACGCCCCGCCCTTCCCCGGTGAAAATTCGATCCTGCTGAAGAATAACAACGGGATCTTTAGTAAAAGCGACATCCTCCCCATTGGATTCTATCATTCTGTCTGTTCCGGTGACATCGACAATGACGGCGACCTTGACCTGTTCTTTACGGATACCAAGAACTGTAAGTTCTTCCTCAACAACGGAACGGGCACCTTTACTTACGATAACAGCGTCTTCCCCGCTGACATCGCCAATCTGAATTACTTCACGTCCGAACTCTTCGATCTCAATGCCGATGGATATCTCGACCTGGTTGCCACCGGCCATGAGCATGAGGGCGCGAATTCCATCGTACTCTGGGGCGATCACACGGGTAAATACACCAAGGCCAGGTCTTTTACCATTCCGAAGGTCGCCGGCTGGGGCGTGGCGATCGACATCCTCATCATGGATGTCAACAAGGATGGAAAACAGGATATCCTGCTGAACCGGCAGGGAGATGGAACAGGCAGCCAGCAGCATTTCCATGGATTGCGGATCCAGCTACTGCTGCAGGAAGCCGGTAACACTTTTACGGACAAGAGCTCCACCCTTATTAATGGTAATCCGCAGACAAGTCATCCTCAACTCAGCTGGTTCTGGGTGGACTGGCTGCGCCTCATCGATACCGACGGCGATGGTGATCAGGACCTGGTGACGGACAATCGCTTCTATAATTTGCAGTGGCGCAATGATAATGGAGTGTTCGTGAAATACTGACCGGGCATAAATTAAAGGTCATACATGAATGAAGGCGCATGGGAGAATCCCCTTGCGCCTTCGTTCATGTTAGATCATCATCGATCACCCTGCAAATAGATTGCTGAGTGACCGATGTTATTTGCACAAAATTCAACACATGCCGGAAAAACACCAGCGCGAAAAGGGTGCCCTGATGGGACACATCGTCGGGGATGCCCTCGGGGTTCCCTATGAGTTTCAGCCGAGATCCATGATGACCGCCAACCCGGCGACCGGCATGACCGGTTATGGCACCTACAGCCAGCCGCCCGGCACCTGGAGTGATGACAGTTCGATGATGCTCTGCATCATGGAAAACGAGATCCTGCGCGGGAATGTGAACACCCTCGCGGATCGCTTCGTGCGATGGTACACCGACGGATACATGACCGCGCACGACGAATGTTTCGACATCGGCATCACCACCCGGACGGCACTGGAACGTTGCATCTCCGGGATCGATCCCGGCAAATCAGGCCTTAATGATCCCAGAAGCGCCGGTAATGGCACACTCATGCGCATCGCACCTTACGCATTCCGCGATATGCCGGATGGCCGGCATCACATGTTGGAACAGAACGGCATCACCCACCGCGCACCACTGGCTCAGATCAGTTGCATGGCATGGCAGGAGATCTTCCTGAGATTGCTGGACGGCGCAACACCCACGCAGGCGCTGGCAGAGATGCTTGAACAATTCGAGTGGTTGGCGACGAACTGGCTGTCGGCCACGCCACAACAGTGCAATGAAGTCATCGGCCGGATCCGACACCCGCGCTTCGGCGAACTGCCCGCATCAGAGATCCATTCCGGAGGATTTGTAGTACATACGCTCGAAGCCTCCCTCTGGTGCCTGCTGCGATCGACAGACTACAGATCGGCTGTCTTGTCCGCTGTGAACCTGGGTAATGATACCGATACAACAGCCGCCGTCGCCGGGGCACTGGCAGGCGCTTATTACGGACTGGACGACATCCCCGCTGAATGGATCAACGCGCTTGTCCGCCGCGAACATGTGGAAATGATGGTCGACAAGTTCCTGGAAAATATCCGGTGACCCCAATGGTCAGAAATTCAAGGTCATGGTATGTCAGATCTGAATATGTACGTGATCGTCATGCCGCACGGATCCGCATTGCACAGGCTTGACCCTGCCCTGGTCCAGGGACAGCCGCTGCGTAAGATGCGGCTCCAGCAAGATCTTTTCAATTCGCCGATCCCGGGCAAATCCACTGATCATCTGACGGGTGATGACAGCATCAAAGCGATGATCAGCCTTTGCGCCCTGAGGCCAGTGATCGTGGATAAAACTGTAAGACGCTGATCCACGGCAGGCTTTGGGGCGATCATATTCGCCCGGCAGGGGTTCCTCGGAAATGCCATATCCTATGGCGGAAGGAGTCTTGCCGCTGAGTTCCCCGGTGGCTGCATCCCGATAAACGAAGGCGATGTCCAGCTTTCGACCGTCATTGTGCGATAAATGCGGCAGCAGTGGAAATCCTTTACGAAAATATCCGAAGGGCAATTTCAATGAAAAGGGAAAGTTGGCATCCAGATAATTGATATGCAATCCATCATGCGCATCCGCCAATCGACGTACATGCTCCGAAACGATGGACCGAAGCTGGGGCTTCACATAATGCCGGTTGCACAAGACCGTGAGCAGGGTTCGGGGCTTCAAAGGCCCGCTGATCCCGACCGGCAACGACACACGCCCAAAGATCGTGGCCAGTGAGGGAATGATCAGGAATGTACATAACAGATACCAGCCGGCCTGAAACCCGATACGCTGAAATTTATTGGATATTTTTTGAAAAATACGCAGTCGAACGATTCCGTATCCCGCCAGCCAGACCAGGCCGCCTACCTGGGTAAGGGTGGTCAACAATAAAAAAAAGACCAAGAAAAGAAAGGCGTTGAGTATGCGCATGGAGGATCGGTTAGCAGAATAACTTTAAGGATATAAAGTAGTAAATATAAATTTACTATCTATTTAATTTGTATT
>CAJBZC010000171.1 GCA_903959965.1 uncultured bacterium | reverse complement strand
GAACCGTTGATTTCCCGCATCATGTGTTCGATCCTGGGGATAGATCCCAATCATTTCAGCTTGATCCGAACGTTTGAGAAACATTTCATGAAGGCAATAGTTCCGATGATGACGTTGGAAAGCCTTAATGATATTAAAGGTGCTCATTCCGCTTTCAGGGAAATGCAGATCGCCGGATGGGAAGACGGCACACTGAAACAGGCGAGGCTGTTAGACGATTTGCTGAATAATGTAGAAGAGAATGAACGAGCCAATGTCATGTCGCAGATGGAATTCATGCTGGCAGCCGGCATTGAAACTAGCATCATGCTCTTGACGGAATCCATCTTCCGCCTGCTCACTGATTTGAAAAAGGAAGCTCAGATGCTGAAAAATAAAGAGGAGCGATCTTTTCTGATTGAAGAATTGATCCGGATGAGTTCCCCCATCAGCGTGGTAACCCGAAAGGCAGTAAAAGATATGGAATTGGGCGGGCATCAAATCAAGGAAGGTAATATCCTGTTGCTATTTCTCGCCTGTGTGAACCGCGACCCCCGTTATTTCCCATATCCCGACCAGGTGAATTCTGAAAACCTCAGCAACCCCCACCTTGCATTTGGTCTTGGCAGGCACCACTGTATAGGCAGTGAGCTAGCCAAAATGGAAATGAATGTTGTGTTACCCGCTTTCTTCAGCCGATTCGGCGATCGTGCCCGTATCGACACGGAGCATCGAGAAGTCATCAAGCATTCATTCTACACGCCTTCCATTGAAAGTCTGCATATCAAATGCTGACATTGTGGAAGTAAAGATTGATTTCGAAAAAAACTCATCGATTTGCTTTTCCAAACCATCGAATTCAGCATCTTTTTTCCGATCGTGCTTGCGATCTATTGGAGTTTATCCGGTCGTAACCTAAGGATACAGAATGCATGGCTGGTGCTGGCCAGTTTCATTTTCTACGGATGGTGGGACTGGCGGTTCCTGGGTTTGATGATCTTCAGCGCAGGCATCGACTATGTAACGGCGTTGATGATCGAACGAAGCAGAAAGAAGCGGCATAAGTGGTGGTGGCTGATGATCAGTCTCACGGTCAACCTTGGCATTCTTGGATTTTTCAAGTACTATAATTTCTTCGTCGAAAATTTCAACTCGACTTTCCGCTTCTTTGGCAAATCTCCCGGCCTCCATACCCTGGATATCATCCTTCCGGTAGGCATCAGTTTTTATACGTTACAAGCACTGAGTTATACGATCGATGTGTACAAGGGGAAGATCCGTGCCACCAAAGATATTGTTGCCTATTTCGGATATATATCCTTTTTCCCTCAACTGGTGGCCGGACCGATCGAACGGGCCGGCAATCTGCTGCGGCAGTTCAACGAACCCAGACGTTTTGATGCGGCAGCCGCCACCGACGGGATGCGGCGCATCCTGCTGGGCCTGTTCATGAAACTGGTGGTGGCAGATAATTGCGGAAGCCTGGTTGATGATTTGTACAGGCATCCGGAAGCATATGGCTCTGTTGAATTGTTAGTGGGCATATTGTTATTTGCTATCCAGGTCTATGCTGATTTTGCGGGATATTCGGAAATGGCGATTGGTTTAGCAGCATTGATGGGTTTCAAACTGATGCGCAATTTCGCCTTCCCATTCCTGAGTACAGACATTGCCATGCTTTGGCGTCGCTGGCATATCTCACTGACCAGCTGGTTTCGCGACTATGTATTTACGTTAGTTGATCGGG
>CAJBZC010000170.1 GCA_903959965.1 uncultured bacterium | reverse complement strand
GACCCAGGCATTGCAGTGAAGTACCGGGGTGTGCCAGGAGGACGATCTGTTTTTTTCTGCGAAAAAAAGTGATGGCGGAAAGGACACGGATGAATACTTTTTTCAATTGCCTGTACCATGGCGGGAGATTTTCCTGGTAGGTATCCTGGCCGGATTTTCGCTGGTTGATCTCCCGTTTCCATAAGGTCTCAGAATATCTTTTCAGTGTGTCGAGATACTGATGATAATAGGCACCCAACATATAGTCTGTCCTGGGGTCGATGCCGGTATTGAAATGTATGAACACTACAGGGTATTGTCCGTCAATTTGAATGTTCCCATCGGTCTGCCTTACCCTGGGACATTCATCCCTGTTCCATACTCCCACATTACACCCTTTATGTTTGAGGACATGGACACCTTCGTAATAAATGGGCATGAGATTCAGGATCGGTTGGTCGATATATTCTCCCTCAATACTGCTTTTGTCGCGGGCATGCAGACAGCATTCCGCCCACCAATCCATGATTTCTGAGCCGGCGGATGAAGCTGCTATAAATGCTGCACTGTACAAGCCATGTTTGAACAGATACCTGTATTCCTGATTATCAAAGGAAGGCCAGTGCGTTCGCCAGTGCGGTGTGAGGAGGATCCTGTGCTTTCTCAGCGTATCATGAAGAAAGTCAAGTGGATGAAAGAAGTGGATATTGTAGTCGACGTAGATCACCTGTTCATACCCTTTTGATCTGATCAGATGGTTGATGAAGATTGCTTTGCAGGCACATCGAAACGCATCGGCGTTTTTGTATTGATATTCATTTCGGATGGCTTTTCCGATATCCTGATGACAGACTTCTGATACGGGATGAAGGAAAGTGTTTCCATCATGCTCCGCTATCGATGTTTCACCAGAGCCGTCATCCGACAGCATGATGTTGAAATCTATGTCAGGATGATACCTTCTCACGGATTCGAGCAGTGTCCAGGCATAAGGGAGATAATCAGAGGATACGATTGTGCAGACTGTGGCGAATTGTTCTGATGCCAGTTTTGTCCCGCTAAGCTTTTCGTATTCGAGAAGATTCAGGAATCGTCCTTCCCTCAGGATTTTCTCCGCGATTTTTTCGGATGTATGGTTTTTCAACAGGTAGTGGGTGCGGGAGGAAAGTGCCTGCTGAATGAAGGTGTCATTCGGTGACTTTCCGTTCTTCACTTTCTCCCTGCCGATGGTGTACAGGTCGGGTATGCCGATGCGTTTATCTGTTTCGAAGAAATGCCAGATGGCGGCATCGGGAGAGGTGGCAGGGTTTGCACGAACCTGTGCGTTGAATCGGTCATCAAGTGTCCTTACTGGCTTGTTCAGCGATCTGAGGACATGGTTGAGCGCAGGTTGGTCGATGTGATGCCCCTTTGCAGCGGAGATATCCCATGCGGCCGCCCATGCATCCGAAATTTCGTGTGCTTCAGGGATATCCCGCCACACCATAATGCCGGAGTTGAAGTATTCGCCAGATTCGTAAACAGGCCAATCGTTAAGTGTGAAGACATTTCGTTCCTTATGTGACAGATTGACCGGATAAGGCAGGTTAAGATTCCTGACGATGCATAACGGTTCCGGGTAACCGAAGATTTCATCCAGCGGTCTCCGTACGATCGTATCTGAGTCCAGGTAAGTGAAATCACCCGGCACGATTTTACGCATCCGGGTTTTGAGGTATCTGCTCTTCATGGTTCTATTTTTTTCGGGGCATTCAACGGATAAAAACTCGTTGGCCAGGCTCATGAGTTGATGCTTTTGGAGTGCCATCCGCTCAGTTGTTTCCACATCGCACAGAATCATTACGTGGGCATCGGGATGTACTTTTTTTAGAAAGCAAACCGACAGCAGTGTGAGGTCTGCATAATTATCATCCGTATCATCGACGACTATGTACACGAAACAATTCATGATGTATAGGTCTGATGGAT
>CAJBZC010000169.1 GCA_903959965.1 uncultured bacterium | reverse complement strand
TCATTTGGCTTCTTTGTGGCGCTTGCATTCGTTGCTTCCGGGGTGATTCTCACCCGTGAATTGCGGCGAAAGGAAGGAGAAGGCTTATTGACGGCGGGAGAGGAGACGATTATTGTTGGCGCTCCGGCCAGTCCACTTTCGCTGCTTGGGAACTTTCTATTCGGCTTCTTAGTTGGTTACAAGATCATCGGCGCTTTTATGAATGACGCTGGTATCAACCCGCAGGAATACGTTTTCTCAACGGATGGCAGCTGGCTGGGGGGCATTTTACTGGGTGGTTTGTTCTCAGCCCTCAAGTATTTCGAACTCAAAAAACAAGCACTTCCCAAGCCGGAACAACGTAAGGTAAAAGTGTGGCCTCATGAAAGGGTGGGGGATATCATCATCCTTGGTGCGATTGGCGGATTCCTGGGTGCCAAGATCTTCGACAACCTTGAAAACTGGGATCGGTTCATTCAGGCGCCCCTGGCCAACCTGCTGGCTCCCAGCGGACTTACCTTCTACGGCGGTTTGATTGTTGCTGCAGTCGCCATCCTTCGATTTGCTTACAGTAAAGGCATCAATCTTTGGCATCTGCTCGATGCGACGGCCCCGGTGCTGATGATCGCTTATGCAATCGGTCGGATCGGATGTCATGTGTCCGGAGATGGAGACTGGGGCATCTTTAACACAGCCTATATGCTGGACAATGAGGGCTCCATCGTTGTCGCAGATGACAGCGCCTACCTGCGCACCCTCGCCGCACATCCGGATTATGTTCGTCAACTGGCTGCGGAATATGGCAGCGTAGAGGCCATTCCGCATACCCGATTCGAGGGGCTATCCTTTCTTCCGAATTGGATCTGGGCCTATAACTATCCGCATAATGTAAACGAGGTCGGAACGCAAATCCCCGGGTGTGAAGGTCCGTTCTGCATGCAACTTGATCCGCTGGTTTTTCCGACACCGCTCTACGAGATCATCGCCTGCACCCTGCTGTTCCTGATACTTTGGGCTCTCCGAAAGAAGATGAAGGCGCCGGGACAGCTTTTCGGCATCTACATGATCTTCAATGGGGCGGAACGTTTCCTGATAGAAAAGATAAGAGTCAACAATACCTACGACATCCTCGGATTTCACCCCACTCAGGCTGAGATCATTTCAACGGCCCTCATCATTGGGGGTACCATGATGTACACCCTCCGACGTAAATACAACACCGCAAAAAACAGATAATACGATATGCCATCCTTTGACATCGTTTCCAAGGTCGACGCCCAACTGCTCGATAATGCTGTGAATGTCACCCGAAAGGAGATCACGAACCGCTTCGACTTCAAGGATAGTCCCGTCGAAATCAATCTCGACAAAAAAGAGTTCAAGCTGAGCATTACCACCGCCGACGACATGAAAATGACTCAGCTCATCGATGTGCTCATCAACCGGGCAAACAAACAAGGTATTTCACCGGAAGCTTTCGACCTGTCCAAGGAACCCTATCCCAGCGGCAAGACCGTCAGGCAGGATGTATCCGTTCGCAATGGGCTCAAGCAGGAGGATGCCAAAAAGATCGTAAAACTGATCAAGGACAGTGGGCTGAAGGTCCAGGCCCAGATCATGGATGACATGGTACGAGTCACAGGCAAGAAAATCGACGACCTGCAACAGGTCATCAGTCTGTGTCGCAATGCCGACCTTGGACTTCCTCTGCAATACGAAAACATGCGCAGCTGATCGCTTGCAGAATCATTTGCGGAGAATCGGAAATAATACTACCTTTGCATCCCATAATCGCCATGGCAAAATCCATGCGGCCTAAAATTCAAAAAAATGAAAAAAGGTATCCATCCGGAAAGCTACCGGTTTGTTGTTTTCAAGGACATGAGTAATGGCCACACTTTCCTGACCCGCTCTGCGGCTCCTTCAAAGGAGAAAATCGTCTGGGAAGATGGCAACGAGTATCCCGTCATTAAGATGGAGATCTCCAACATGTCGCATCCCTTCTTCACGGGTCAAAATATCCTCGTCGATACGGCCGGCCGGATCGATAAGTTCAAGAAGAAATACGCAAAGAAGGCTTAACGCCTTCTTTTTTTCTTTGTGCCTTCGCGGTAAAGCCTTTCAACTCCATGTTGCCGCTCACATATCTGCGACCCCCCGAAGATCTCCGATCAGGAATCCTGACCCAACGGGAGAGGTTAACCTTAGGTATACCACCAATTCTGCTGCCATCCTTACCATGGCAGCTCGTTGCCCGGAACGCAGAGACCATACTCCACGATCTCAAACATCTTACCGAAGGTCAGGCATTTATTCCCTTACCTGCACACGTCAGGCACTCGGGCATACACCCGGTGTTCATTGAGCCCGGCGCAAGACTTGAACACTGCATCCTCAACACAACCGATGGCCCGATCTGGATCGGTAGAAACGCCCTTATCATGGATGGCGCCATGTTGAGGGGACCACTTGCTGTCTGCACGAATGCGGTCGTTAAAATGGGGGCCGCCATTTATCCCGGAACCACCATAGGACCGCATTGCACCGTCGGAGGGGAGATCAAGAATAGCATACTGATGGGTTGGTCCAACAAGGCCCATGACGGATATCTGGGAGATGCCGTAATAGGGTACTGGTGCAATCTTGGTGCCGGTACTTCCGCCTCCAATGTCAAGAACAGTGGTGGTCCCGTTCGTGTCTTTGATCCGAAGACGGGCATCCACTTGGAGGCTGGCGCCAAGTGCGGACTGATCATGGGTGATTTCTCCCGTTCGGCGATCAATACTTCTTTCAATACCGGGACGGTGGTAGGCATGTGCTGCAGCGTGCACGGTCATGCAGGACTAACACCCTCATATATACGAAATTTCACTTTTGGGGATCGCCGGTACCGGATCGAAAACCTGTTGCAGGAGGTTCGCAACTGGATGGGCTTCAAGGGCTGTCAACCTGATGATGCGCTCCTGGAAACCATCCGGAATCTGTATCTTCGCGATGCTGAAAACCCGGAACATACCGATAAAAAATAAATATGAGAAAGCAGATCGCCGCCGCTAATTGGAAGATGAATCTCTCTTATGATGAGGGGGTACAACTGATCGACAAACTCATAGCTGAAGGCATTGTACCGGCTGCACATCAGCAGGTGCTCATCACTGTCCCTTTTCCTTACCTTGACATGGCTTGTCAGAAACTGACCGGAAATCCCGGCTACGCCGTTGCCGCGCAGAACTGCCACCAGAAAGCATCAGGCGCCTTCACGGGAGAGGTTTCAGCCCCAATGCTGGCCTCCATGGGCCTGAAATACGTGGTACTTGGCCATTCTGAGCGTCGTGAATATTTCAGGGAGGATGACGGCCTGCTGGCAGCGAAGTTGGACATTGCCCTGGCTAACGG
>CAJBZC010000168.1 GCA_903959965.1 uncultured bacterium | reverse complement strand
CGAGGCGCTTCGTACCCAGCCTCGAAAGGACACTGAACTCATCATTTTTGGTGAAAGTGGCGATAAGGTCATGTACCACCTCGCCAACTGCTGCAAGCCCATCCCCGGCGACAATGTCTTTGGCTTTGTATCCACCGGCAAGGGACTGGTCATCCACCGTACCAACTGCCCGAATGCCGCGCGGCTCATGGCGAATTTTGGACATCGTGTCGTCAAAACTAAATGGGCCAAGAACAAGGAGATCTCCTTTCTCACCGGCCTGCGCATCACCGGGATCGACGATGTCGGGGTCATTCACAAGATCACCAACCTGATCAGCGGGGAGTTGCGCATCAACATCAACGCCATCACCGTAGAGGCCCAGGACGGCATCTTCCATGGCAACATCCGGCTCTATGTGCACGACAAGGAAGAACTAGACAATTTGGTGCAACGACTGAAGTCATTGCCCGGTATTCATGCGGTGGAACGTTACGACACGGATCCCGCCTTACAGGAGAGCTTTTAAATTTCACCCTTATTCGTCATTCGATTACTTTTGTGCCGCCTTTGGTAAAAACACATACAGGATGATTGACGTACTGCTGGGACTTCAATGGGGTGATGAGGGAAAGGGGAAGATCGTGGACTTTTTCGCACCCGACTATGACATAATTGCCCGATTCCAGGGCGGCCCAAATGCCGGTCACACGCTCTATGTGGACGGCCAGAAGGTCGTACTGCACCAGATTCCATCGGGCATTTTCCATCCGCATACCGACAACCTGATCGGAAGCGGTGTGGTCCTGGATCCCGTCACCTTGCTCCGTGAATTCCAGAAAGTAGAGGCAATGGGCGTGGATCCCCGCAAAAACCTTTGCATTTCCGAACGCACCCATCTCATATTACCCACCCACCGGGCGCTCGACAAAGCATCGGAAATTTCCAAGGGTGAAGAAAAGATCGGGTCCACCCTCAAGGGTATCGGTCCGGCCTACATGGACAAGACCGGTCGCAACGGCCTCCGGGTGGGAGACATCCTTGACAAGAATTTCACAACACAATACATCCGGCTTCGTCTGAAACACCAGAAAATACTGGATTCCTTCGGATTCCGGGAGGATATCACCGCCTGGGAGGAGGAATTCTTCGAAGCGTTGGAGCTGCTGCGTCAACTGAGGATCGTAAATGGCGAATATCACATCAACGAACAACTGCGGGCCGGAAAGAAAGTACTGGCGGAAGGCGCACAGGGCAGCATGCTTGACGTCGATTTCGGAACCTTCCCCTTTGTGACTTCCTCCAATACCATATCCGCGGGCGTCTGCTCCGGACTGGGTGTGGCACCTCAGAAGATCCGCGAAGTGATCGGCGTGACGAAAGCATACTGTACCCGCGTGGGCAGCGGCCCCTTCCCGACAGAACTCCATGATGATACAGGCGAACAGCTCCGCAAGACCGGCAATGAATTTGGCGCTACCACCGGCCGCCCCCGCAGATGCGGCTGGATCGACCTGGTTGCCCTCGATTTCGCATGCATGATCAACGGGGTCACACAGATCGTCATGACCAAATCCGACGTGCTGGATGAATTCCCTGTCCTCCAAGTTTGCGAAGCTTATAATATTGACGGACAACAGGTGGCGCGGGTGCCCTACCAGATGCAGAAGACAGAAATCGATCCCGTTTATACGCCTTTTGAAGGTTGGATGACCGATATTACGAAGATCAATTCGTACGAGGCACTTCCAGACCGGATGAAGACCTACATCTCACACATCAACAAAAAGCTCGGTGTGCCGGTCAGGTACATATCTAATGGCCCCGGCCGCACACAGATCATTGACGTCCAGAAGGGCTGAATACGTTGATTTTATTGAGGAAAAAAAATTTGGAGATTTAAAATTCTCGTAGAAATTTTACGCTTAGAATCGTTGAATTGTAT
>CAJBZC010000167.1 GCA_903959965.1 uncultured bacterium | reverse complement strand
ATGTCGAAAACGGACAGATCGGTCAAACAGACGTCAATGAACCCATATAACCAAATCATGCGAAGACACTGGTTTTTTGCGATCACGCTGCTTTCCATAGTATCCTGTTCTTCTGAGCAAAAAGAAGAGGCTTCCGCTACTGCAGCGAACAAGGATACCTTGTCGAGGCCAAGGGCGGAGCAGGTATCCGGTACCGGCAGGATCGAACCGGAGAGCGGAATCACCGACCTCGCCAGTGAGACTGGGGGGCTGATCAGCAAGGTTTTCGTGGCAGAAGGCGATCGGATACAGCGGGGACAGCCGCTGTTAGAGATCGAGCACGCTGTTTCATCGGCCCAGACGGCGGAGATTTCAGCCCGTTTGGCTGCGCAGCAACAACAGCTTGACGTGGACCGCGTGAACATATCGGACGCCCGCAATAACCTGCAGCAGGCGGAATCGGACTTTGGGCGGACAAAAAGACTGGTAGACCGAAAGGCGGAAACACAGCAGGCCCTCGATGATGCAATGACCGAACTCGAAAACAAAAGGATCGCCCTTCAACATGCGGCGGCCGGGCTGCGTTTGACGGAAAAGAAGATAGCTGAGATCGAGCAACAGGTGAAAACCGCCCGGACAAATGAAAAAAGGTACACTGTCAGGGCGCTCCAGGATGGCCGTCTGCTGGAATTCACGGCGAAGCCCGGTGCCGGGCTTGTCGCCGGTCAGCGCTTCGGGCAGCTGGCGCCGGATGGAAAACTCACCGTTCTTTGCGAGATCGACGAACTTTTTGCGGATGAGATCAAACCCGGCCAGCCGGCATTCATCCGATACAAGGGATATCCTGATACCATCTCCCTGGGCAGGGTGACCTATGCAGCTCCCTATCTCAAGCGTAAGTCACTTTTCAGCGATGAGGCCGGCGTGAAGGAAGACCGGCGTGTGCGGGAAGTACGGGTACTGCTGGATCGCCAGGACCTGCTGATCAACAGACAGGCAGATTGCGTCATCACCATTCGATAAATCCTCAGGAAATGCTTAGATACGCATGGCAGTTCATGAAATACGATAAGGCCAAAAGTGTCGGCATCATCATTGGCATCGTGATCAGTATTTTCCTGATCGGGCAACAGACCGGCATTTTCATCTTCCTCACCAATGCGATGAAGGCCCTGGTGACCAATTCGCGGGCAGACCTCTGGATCGTCGACAGCAAGACGATCAATGCCAATGCCTTGGGCAAGCTGGATATCCGGAAACTGCGGGAGATAGAGAGCGTGGAGGGGGTGGCGCATGTGTACCCGGTGGTGGTGGCGGGAGGGTCAGCGCGATTCGACGACGGCACCACCGCGGGAGTGCAGCTGATCGGGAGTGATGCCCCATCCTTCCGCATCGGGCTGGATCCCCAAAAGATCATTGGCGGAAACCTGGAGCGGATGCTCGAAGATGGCGCGGTTAGCGCCGATTTTTTCGACCGGGCCTCACTGGGACAGGCCGGTCTGGGAACGAACTTCGAGATCAACGGAAAACATGCATTCATTGCCGTGCAAACCAGTGGCGTACGTGGTTTTGGCGGGATCTTCATGTTCACGACCATTGAAAAAGCCAGGTATTTCGGTAATATCCGCAATACCGAAATCAGTGCGGTGTTGGTGGATGTGCAGCCGGGGGCAGCCCCCTCCGAGGTTCGTGACCGCATCAACCGAACGATCTTTGGTGTCAGGGCCTGGACTTCAAAAGACTTTGCCGGATCAACGGTCGGTTTTTTGCTGACCAACAGCGGCATTGGTTTCAGCATCGGGTCGCTCATCGTCTTTGCATTGATCGCGGGATTCTTCATCATCGGCCTGACCATGTATTCTGCCGCGCTCGACAGAATTCGCGACTACGGCACGCTGAAAGCCATAGGCGCGACCAACGGATATATCATCCGGCTGATACTGCTGCAGGCCTTTCTGTTTTCTCTTGCCGGGTTTGCGGTTGGATATTTGTTCATTGATCTTTTCCGGCAGGGCGTGGGCAAGGCGGGTACGGTATTCTCCTATTCCCCGCTTTTGATTGCCGGATTTTTTTTCGTCACATTATTCATTTCCCTGGGTGGCGCGGCCTTTGCCATCCGTCGTATTGTTTCCCTTGAACCGGCCTCAGTCTTCAGGGGGTAAAACAATTTCAACATGAAAAAGCGTTCAACGGTCTTTTTTTCGATGATCTGCATCGGCCTCCTGCCGGTCATGGCACAACGGCCGCCACTTCGAATGACATTGTCAGAAGCCCTTGATATTGCCCGTCGTCAGCAACCTGATTTCAGGAATGCGGAGCGGAATATTACCTATGCCCGGTCTCTTACGCAAAGTGCCAAAGCATCTTATCTTCCGAAGCTGGTGGCTGAATCGGATATCCGGTACAATGCCATTATTCCTACCAGTGTGTTGCCCGGTAATGCATTCAACCCCGCCGGAGACCCCAAGGAGCTGGTACCGCTTCGATTTGGCACGCCGTGGAACAACAGCATGGGTGTAAGGCTTACGCAACCCCTCTATGACCCTGTCAAACTGGCCACCCTGCAGGGCAGCATGCTGGGGGAAAAACAGGCGGATGCAGAACAGAAAAGGTTGGCGGTAGACAGGTATGTGGACATTGCCGGAGCCTGGTATACGCTACTGCTTGCGCAATCCAGGGCCAGCTCGATCCGCAAGGACCTGGAAAGAAATCAGGAAAATGCGAGACTGATAGAGGGACTGCTGGCAGAAGGCCGTTGCCTTGATGTCGACCAGCGTGAGGCGACGCTTCGCATTCGTTCGTCAACCATCGATCTGGATCAAGCCGCATTGGAAATATTCACGGCACAGGGAAATATCAGCTATCTGCTCGGTTATGATACGCTGGTGTTGATAGAACCCCGGGAAAGCCTCATGGACATGCTGAAAAGCAGCATCACCCCCGATGGTCTTGATCGTGGAAGTTCCAGCTCAGAAAATCCAATGCCGGAAGTGGAAGTGGAAAAAGTCAGGGCCGCCATCAGCAACGTGGAGCTTGCGCGGGTGAAAGCTGAGCGGCTGCCGGTGGTGAATCTGGAAGGATACCTGGGCAGCAGCAATTTCACAAACAATTTTCAACCTTTCACCAACTGGTACGGTAATAGTTTCCTGAGCTTTTCCGTTCGATGGCCCATATACAACGGCGGTGAAAAAAGAAGGCGGATCGATCAGGCAGCCATTCGGCTTGAACAACAGGTCAACACTTTACAAAAGTCGGAGCAGAAGGTCTACTTTGACCGACTACAGGCAAAGAATGACCTTAAGAATCGTCAGGCCCAGATGACGATTCAACAGGAGAAGGTCGGTATTGCCATGGACAGGTTGGATATCATCCGGAGCAAACTTCAGGAAGGCCGGGCTACGGTGAAGGAGCTCCTGGACATTGAAGCCTTACTGGCAAAGGAACAGTATGGCCTCTATGCTGCCCAATACGATCTGTTGCGTGCCATACTCGCAAACGACAAGGCCAATGGATCGTCGGTGCCACGCGAAGGATCATTTAAATAGCGAACTTGATATCAACAGATATCGAAGATCCGCAGATCATCTTCAGTACAAACTTTACTTTTTTACTGAAGCGATGTAAATGCCTGTGATGATGATCTGCCATTACTTTGTATGACTGTCTTCCGTTTACCGTTGGTCGTTACTCGGCCGAAGCTATTACCCTTCGAACTATTGCCAAGATCCCTGAATCAGATTAAGTATGCCAGTTAACAATTTGTTATCCGGTAAAGCATGATATCAAATCCATAAAATTCATCAAACAAAAAACCATTAAAATATGCAGTATTTACTTGACCGCACATTTAATAAATGAATATGTTTGGGTATATATAGTCATATGAAAAAAGTCTATTACGTAGGTGACTGGGCCGTCTTGACCGGTCCCGTTTTCGCCGAAACGCCCTTCCACCACAGCCCCAAGGGACTGGAAATTTTCAATTACGGTGTGTGGCTCAAAGATGCGCTGGAAAAAGAAGCTGAATATCAGGTCAATTCGGTTCCGGCATGGGATTTCTACAATAACCTGGGGCCGGGTGATTATGAACAGATCCTGGCAGACTATGATCTGACCATCTTCAGTGATGTGGATGCGAAGCTTTTTCAACTGTCTCCCAAATTTTTTGACAGAAGCAAGTTTGGTAAAGAGATCTTGACCTTTCCGGATCGCATCCGACTGACGGTAGAGCATGCACATGCCGGAGGAAGATTGATGTTTTTAGGTGGGTGGTATTCCTTTACGGGAGAATTGGGAAAAGGCGGTTGGGGCAGAACCCGGTTGGCAGAAATTTTACCGGTACGTTGTCTGGATTATGAGGATCTGGTTGAAACCACGGAAGGTTTTAGCATGGAAATCACCGATGAAGGGAAAGCGCTTTGCCCTGATCTGGATCTCAGCGGATGCCCTCCGATCCTTGGTTATAATAAAACCCATGTAAGGGAGTCAAGCACCGTCATTGCCCGATTCAAAGAAACGGGCGACCCTGCCATTGTGATCGGGCAGGTTGGGAAGGGCAAGGTGCTGGTTTACACTTCCGATCCAAGTCCGCACTGGGGATGCAATTTTGTGTATTGGGATGGGTATCCGGCTTTCTGGCAATCCCTGGCGAAGATCGTGATGGAGTAGATTTATATTTTGATGTGAACCGTCATATTTTCCATCAAAATATGAATATAAAAGGCAGGTCATCGTAATTTAAATATAACATCAACGATTTGAATGTGATGAAAAAAGTATTAAAGATCATACTGGGCACTCTCTGCCTGATTCTTGTTGGCATTGGGATCTATGCATTCTTTCAATTCAGAGACCGGCACCCCAACTATCAGGCTGACCTCCGTTTGGCTTCTGGTCCCGGACCATTGGAAGCCGGATTTGCCAAGGTTGACATCACCCCCACTGATTTTGAAACCTGGGAGGATGTAGATGGCAACGCCAAGTATGATCCTAAAAGTGGGGATCGTTTCATAGATAAGAACGGTAACGGGAAATTTGATGCCATCTGGCTGGCAGGTTTTCATAATGCGAGGCCTGCACAAGGTGTCCAGGATAAATTATGGGCGCGTGCCATGGTGCTGAGATCCGGGGATATCACGCTCGCACTCTGCGTGATCGACATGATCGGGTTTGGAAACGATGAGGTAATCGCCACGCGAAAAATGATCTCAGCAGCCCTTCCAGACATAGACTATGTGATCGTTGCGAGTACACACGTTCATTCTTCTCCGGATGTGATGGGTATCTGGGGGCCATCTGAATACGTAAGCGGCATCAATAAAGCATATGTCACGCAAGTTCAGACAGGGATCAAAGACGCGGTTGTACAGGCGTATGAGGCTAAGAAAAAAGCCCATGTAAAATTTGCCGCAGAAGCTGACAAATTAAAGCATCTGGTGGGTGATACACGGATGCCGATGGTAGCGGATGCAGGCCTGAAACTGATGCAGGTCATCGATGCAGAAACGAATCAAACGCTGGGGACCCTGATGAATTGGGGAAATCACCCCGAAACACTATGGTCGCAGAATATCCGGTTGAGTTCGGATTTCGCCGACCCCTGGCGGAACTATGTTGAACAAGGCATCACCGTGTCAGATTCCCTGGTAACGCCGGGGATCGGAGGGGTCGCCATCTTCCTGAATGGCGCCATCGGAGGATTGATGACCACACATCCTGACATGTCCATTACCGACCCATACACGGGTAAAGCATATGCCAAACCATCTCCTGAAAAAATTCAGGCACAGGGCAAGGCATTGGCAAAGATCACCTTAGAGACACTGGGCGATACCAGCCTTCCCCTGCACGCTTCCCTGGACATGGGCATCAGCGCGAAAACGATTGAATTGGCGATGGACAATGAGCTTTTTCAATTGGCCGCTTTCCTGGGCATTTTTGATCGCGGATTTGTGGGATGGAAAAAGATCCGGTCTGAGGTATCGACCTGGAATTTGGGACCCGCCACTTTTGTGCATGTCCCCGGCGAACTCTATCCCGAAATTTTACACGGAGGGATCGAATCTCCGGATGGCGGGGACTTTCAGCTGTCTCCTGTTGAAGTTCCTTCCATAGGATCGCAGATCCCGGGACAATTCGCGTTTTTTTCCGGGATGTCGAATGACATGATCGGGTACATCATCCCCAAGAGTCAGTGGGATGTGGAACCGCCATTCACCTTCGGTAACAACAAGAGGCCATACGGAGAAATCAATTCCCTCGGTCCGGAGACCGGCCCCAAGATCCATCAAGAGGTGTTAAGTGTGTTGAAAGCGCTTCCTGAGCGCGTCAAATAACAATTGACCTTAAAACCATTGATTACGCAGGCACACTCAACGGAACAGCAACAACGCCACGACCAACGTAACTGCAATATTGAAGAGTTGCGCCACTAAAAAGGCATAGAGTGGTTTCTTTCCTTGTCCCTGGAAGAGTTCCCTGAAATCTGTTTCTAGTCCGATGCTGGTGAAGGCCAGTGCAAACCACACGCCCTGCAGGGCTTTCAGGTGCCCTTTCACCGCGTTGTTGGTATCCGCCTCAATGAAGAAAGAGAAGAGCAGGGAAGCGGCTATGAAGCCGATCACGAACTTGGGGAATCGTTCCCAGATCACGCCGGCATTCGGTTTGACCTTTTCGCCCGTTTCGGTGGATCTTCCTTTGTAGGTCCAGAAGATGCTGATGGCAAAAGCGGCCAGTCCAAGCAGTACGTTCTGTGAAAACTTCACGATGGTGCTGATCTTCAGCGCTTCTTCTCCGATGAGGGTACCGGAGGCGATCACTCCGCCGCTGGTATCGATGGTGCCGCCGATCCATGCACCTGCGACCGCTTCTGGTAGGCCAAACAGATTGGCCAGCATGGGCATGAAGATGATCATGGGGATGGCCGTAATGAGCACGATGGAGATCACGTAGCTGAGTTTCTTTGCATCCCCTTTGATGGCACCTGCCGTGGCGATGGCCGCAGACACACCGCAAATGGACACCGCACTGGAGATCATGATGGACATCTCTTCATCGACGCCCATTTTCCGGGCTATCCAGTAAGCGAAATACCAGACAGACACGACCACCACGAGGGCCTGGATGAGTCCGAGTGACCCGGCTTTGAGGATATCGCCAAAGATCACGGAAGTGCCCAGCAGGACCAGGCCTACTTTGACATAAGCCTCTGTAGAAAGCGATGTTTTGAGCCAATCCGGTACGGTGAAGAAATTGCGGATACCTAAACCGATTAGGAGGCTAAAAATAACCGCTTCCAGATTCCAGTTTTTCAGGAAGGCATTACCGGCCAGGATCAGCGCCAGGGTGGTGAGCAGGTACACCACAGGAAACCCTTTGAGCACGGGTTTGACCGGCTTACCGCTGATGAAGGCCAGGATGATGGCCAGTGCGAACAGGCAAATGAAGAGGTGCAGGGCGATCTTGATATTTTGAGCTGTGCCTACTTTTTCAAGTAGTTCAGCGGAGTTCTTCCATCCGTACATCGGGGAGATGAGGGGGAATCCGAAAATGACCAGCGCAATGATCAGAAAGCCGGTGGCTACGATCGACCAGTCTTCCGGCAGTGCAAAGCGAAACTTCATGCATGTTGGTTTTGGCTAAAATATCACATAAATGGACAGATCATATCGATCCTTCAGCTTTCCTGTATGAGTTTTTTTATCAATGTGATCTGTCCGAGGTGATAATAGCCATGTTCGATCTGCGCTTCAATGTTTCGCAGATAAGTGCCATATTCTTCCCGCACAAATGGCCCATGCAACACCGAATCGTCCATGCTTTCCACATGGGTGATGAACTTCTCCGAAGTGATCAAAAAATCATTCACCAGATCATTCCAATCGGCCGCTGATCTGATGTCTGGCATATCAAAACTGTACTTGTCTTTGATGTCAAGGGATCCGCCTTCGAAAACATTCAGCAGTCCTTTCAAGTAGTAGCAGACATGAAAGGTCAACGAGGCGATGGTATTCAGGTTCCCGACCTTTTGGGTGGCCTGTTCCCAGGTAACGCTGGTGATCTGGTCTTTAAAATTGGTATGCGCGATCCATTGTCCGTTGAGCAGGACTTCCCGGAGCCGGTGGCTTAGGTCTTTACTCATTGTTGACATAAGTTTCAATGATGTTGATCTTTTTGATGGGATGATCCGGCTGAAGTCGGGCATCCGGATGAATAAGGAATAGAGAATATTGACGCTACTGATAGGGTTTTAACAGCCACGCATCGGATCTATGATCAACCGATGTCTGGATACCGTTGCTTGTATTTCCAACTATATGCGATCATACATTGTTAGAGGAATCCGCTTTAAAATAGCGCCAACCAGTTTCCATCTTTTTGTCACGTACACGATCTTCTTTTTCTTTTTTATGGCCGCGAGTATTTGATCGACAGCTTTGTCAACAGACGCCACCCAGAATTGTCCCTCTCCTTTGGCCATGGCTGTATCAACGAATCCCGGCCTGATGTCTGTGACAAAAATTTGACTGTTCAATTTGGCGGCTTTTTGCCGAAGTCCCTCCAGGTAATTGATCTGAAATGCTTTCGTCGCATTGTAGGCCGGTGCCATGCTACTTCCGCGAAGACCCGCTACAGAGCTGATGCCTACCAAATGTCCTTTGCCTTGATGTTTGAAATAATTGAAAGCCCAATCAGCGACACAGGTGAACCCTGTCACATTCGTGTCGATCGTTTTTTTTTCAATGTCAACATCTAGATCGTGATTGAAATCTCCGATGCCCGAACTGATGATCAGCAGATCCAGTCCACCGAGTTGTTTTGTCAAGGATTCCAAATGCTCAACAATATGATCGGTGTCGGTTATATCAAATGTTTTTTTGAAAAAGGCAGTCGGATATTGTGATATCAATTCATCAAGTAACGCTGTACGTCTACCCGTAATACCCACCATATCATGTTGGGCTGCCAATTTAAGGGCAAGTCCTTTTCCAATGCCTGAAGTTGCACCAATGATGATTGCTTTTCTCATTCAGCTATAGGATGTTTTTGATGTTCAATGTTCAACTGGTCGCTGTTTTTTATTTCATATGATTGTCATTTGAAATAAACTGACCGTGGCATTTTCATAATGTGCTGGAAGTCCTACGGTGTTTTTCAATTTCAACAATCCCAAAAAGTCAAACCCACATTTGGTGTAGTGACTAATAAGTCCCGGATTGTCGCCTACTGTATCCAATCTTACAAATTGCTTTTGATTTTCTTTAGCATAGATTTTCACCCACTCCACCATTTTTCCGACCAAATTTTGTCCCCGAAAATCCGGATTGGTCGCAATTCGATGAATATACACTGCCGGGTCTTCATTTCGATCTTCCCATATTTGAGGGTCGCTAAACGTTGTTGCCCAAACGCAGGCTATTTT
>CAJBZC010000166.1 GCA_903959965.1 uncultured bacterium | reverse complement strand
GAAATGGTCAACCGTAAGATACGGGTCGAAAAAATTGCCATAAAGGACGTGAAAATGCGCACCTTCATCACAGAAGATGCCAACCGTTCCGAAATGGTACAACACGTCTATGACATTACCTATGGAACCGTCAGCAAAGACACCGATAGCCTGGTTGTCATCGATGATTCGATCGTGCGGGGCACCACACTAAAGGAAAGCATCGTCAGAATGCTCTCCAGACTCTCTCCGAAAAAGATCCTCATCGTAAGTTCGGCTCCACAGATACGCTACCCCGATTGCTATGGTATAGATATGAGCAAACTCGGGGATTTCATCGCCTTCCGGGCCGCCATCGCCCTGCTCAAGGATCACGGACAGGATAGCCTGCTGGATGAATTATATGCCAGGTGCAAGGAAATGCAGAGAAACGGACAACTACAAACCGAAAACCTCGTCCGACAAATATATAAGCCCTTCTCGACCGAACAAATCTCCGCAAAAATCGCAGAACTCATCACTCCGGCGGAAGTAAACATACCCGTACAGGTGATATACCAGACCATCGAAGACCTTCACCGCGCCTGCCCAACCAACACGGGTGACTGGTATTTTACGGGAAATTACCCTACACCGGGAGGAAACAGGGTCGTAAACAAAGCCTTCCTAAACTACATGGAAGGTAAAGACGTAAGAGGCTATTGATTTTTGTGCGATTTTTTAGCGATTAAGTGGTATTCAGGCTCCACAAACTGGCAGTTTTATGCAAACAGTGGTTAGTATTAACCTGTAACTAACCCAGATCTTGCATGAACCGTACCACCAACCAGAAGATGAATCAGAGAAAAGAGGAGATCTATCGGGTGGCAACACGACTATTCAGAGAGAAAGGCTATAACGCGACTGGCATGCGTGACATCGCCGTTGAAGTAGGAGTAGAAGCCGCCAGCCTTTATAATCATATTCGTTCCAAGTCAGAACTCCTGCACCAATGTTGCTTTAGGATGGCCGGAGATTTCAGCCGTCAGCTCGAAGAACAGGAGAAAATCTCCTCCGCCCACACCATCGAAAAACTGGAGGCCATACTGCGTTTTCATATCCGCAATTGGATCACCCGCCTCGATGAAGTGCTGGTCGCCACACACGAAGGTAAATACCTTGAAGAACCCTGGCTGACAGAATTCATGCAGGAACGCCGCCGCTATATGAGACGGATAGAAAAAATCATTCAACAAGGAATGGACCATGGCCACATCCGACAAGCTGAACCCTATCCCATCATGCTGACCATCATGAGCACCGTCAGAGGTATCGAATTCTGGCATCGAAAACAACAGGAAGTGTCTGCTGAAGCACTTGAAAACGGACTCGTGGACGTTATCATCAAAGGCCTGCTGCCCTGACCTTCAGTCTGCAAGGTTGAGCCTTCACCGCGAAGTCGTAACTTGCAGCCTCCATGGACAAATCAAATTTCGTTGACCAGATCCGTATTTTCTGCAGAAGCGGACACGGTGGTGCCGGCAGCAGACACTTCATGCGCACCAAGTTCAACCCGATGGCAGGACCGGATGGCGGAGACGGCGGCAGAGGCGGACATATCATTCTCAGAGGCAATCGCAATCTCTGGACCCTGCTCCACATGCGTTATTACAAAAACGTTCACGCACAAAACGGACAGGGGGGAGATAAGAATAACTGCACAGGAAGAGACGGAGATGACGTAATACTGGAAGTACCATTGGGCACCGTCGGTTTCGATGAAGAGACCGGCCTGCAGGAGGTGGAAATACTCAGAGACGGACAGGAAGTTGTCTGGATCAAAGGCGGACGAGGAGGCCTTGGCAATAAGAATTTCGCGACACCTACCAATCAGGCTCCGGATTATGCACAACCCGGAGAACCCGGTATCGAGGGATGGAAGGTACTCGAACTGAAAGTACTGGCAGATGTAGGATTGGTAGGCTTCCCCAATGCCGGCAAATCAACCCTGCTTTCCCGCATTACCGCCGCAAAACCAAAGATCGCCGATTACGCATTCACTACGCTTACCCCGCAACTTGGCATCGTCGAATACCGCGACGGGAAATCTTTCTGCGTCGCTGATCTTCCCGGCATCATAGAAGGAGCAGCTGAAGGAAAAGGCCTTGGACATCGGTTCCTCAGACATATCGAACGGAATCCCGTCCTCCTCTTTGTCATACCCTCCGATAGCAAGGATCACGGAAAAGAATGGGATATCCTCTGCAACGAACTAGAAAGCTATGACGAAACACTGATGGATAAACAATTCATCATCGCCATCAGCAAGTCAGATCTGCTGGATGCTGAACTCAAGGAAGCCATTGCCGCTGAACTGCCCGCTGAAATACCGCAAGTCTTCATTTCATCGCAAACTGGCGAAGGCTTGCCTGCGTTGAAAGATATGCTGTGGAGCACCCTTCAGGAAGGCGTAAAAGAATGATGAAGGGCTCGTACCTGAAGTCCCGGCATGCGCAATTTTGTTCGTATCTTTTACAAGGTACTCCCTCCTGTTGCGCTTATGAAGATGGGGAAATCAATTCATGACCAAATTATTGGGCTGTTCAGGTATCTGTCGCTACTCCTGCGCCTGAGCAGGATATTCCTGCCCGGGATCATCGTGGTATTAGGTACAGGTATCCTTATGACCCGTTTTATACAGGGCAGGGATGTCATCATGATCACCCTCGAATCAGAATGGCGAGGATTCTTCTTCATGACAGGGCTGCTGTTTTGGGCCACGGTGACATGGTACTCTTCCAGACTCATCGGCTATAACCAGGATGATCTCTTCACTGAGTTTCCTGAAGGCTTATACCATGCACCCAGGATCCTGGGCTTCGCCTGCTTCACCGTGGTCATATACGCACTGCTGGCACTTCCACCACTTAATTGGCGAAGCAGCGGATTACTCATATTGATCATATTGCAGTGCCTGACATACGCCATTGCCTCCAACTTATTTGAGACAATCAGAGATCAATATTCAGAATGCAGCCTCATCTAATTCCGGAACTGAGTATTCGGGGCTACGGGTTTGCTATTTGACATCGCGGACATACGCAATGAGCTTATCACTTACCTCATCACGTTGCCTTTCCTTCAACTGTTATTGAATTTCCTCGTCATAGTTCGCCGGAAAATCAGGGAAGCCGAAATCAACAAAGGCGAAAAAACCGGACCATTGACAGGAAGAAGCTACAGATGGCTGCGTTACATCCTTTCCAATCCAGGTGATAAAAGATCGATCGATCATACAGACAAGATACTGAGGGGAGAAATTGCCATCTTTAAGATATTCAATGTGGTCGCTGTCATCTCTCTTACCCTCTGGTTTGTCGCGATCTTTCACCTCCCGACCGCCAGGTGGATCAGCACCCTGCCTATTGTCATGCTCGCACTGGGCGTCTTGCTGGGCGTTGGAAACCTGATCTCCCTGTTTTCTGTCAAAACAGGAATGAATCTGCATGTGATCTTCATCGCCGCCACCTTTGCGATCGGCTCTTTCTTCGAACCGCATAACGTTCGGAGAACATGGCCGGCTGAACCATCCATAGGTAACACTTACGCGCATCGACCCGAGCTGAAAACATGGTTCCACACCTGGACGACAGCACGGATGGAGGAGATAAAGGACACTACCACAAACGAATATCCGGTGTTCCTGCTGCTGGCAGATGGTGGTGCCTCCAGGTCTGCGTATTGGACCGCAGGCGTCTGGTCCCGACTCGAAGAACAAACAGGAGGGAAATTTTCCAGACATCTGCTATGCATGTCGGGCACCTCCGGCGGAAGTCTCGGTAATGCCGCCTTCTTCAGCCTGCTGACGGATGCCGAAAGAGATAAACGATTCCGCAAGGAGTGTAGCGAATACCTGTCACAGGATTTCCTAAGTCATACCATGGCGCGACTCCTGGGACCGGATCTGCTGAAACCACTTTTCCCGTTTGATATGATCTACGACAGGGCAGCCGCCCTGGAGCAGGCTATGGAAGAGGTTCCGGTTAAAAACCGAATTGCCGATCGTATGGCCCAACCTTTTTCGGAGATCTGTAAGCCCGGGATATCTCCATTGCCCATCCTTTTCATCAACACCACCCGGATGCAGGATGGCCGGCCCGCGGTGATCAGCAACATCTGGATAAACGAGTCGGTCTATGGAAAACGACTGGACGTGCTGGCCACCCTCCCGACGTGGGACGATATTCGGCTGAGCACAGCCGTAGTACTGGGTGCCAGGTTTCCATATATCAGTCCCGCCGGAAGGCTGGAAGACAACTACTTCGTGGATGGTGGCTACTTTGATAATTCCGGGGCAGGCGTCGTACACGAAACACTCATCGAACTCAAACGTATCATTGATGACAGCATCAGTAAAACACCCGGACACTGGTTGGGTAAAGTCAGGTTCCACGTCCTGCACGCCACCAATGCTCCGCTGGAAGAACCGCAGGTTCGCAGGGTCCACCCCGTCGTAAATGATCTGTTCGCCCCCGTCAAAACCCTGCTGGGCGCTTACTCCTCGCAGACACACGTCAATAATCTGCGGCTGACCAGATTCCTGAAGACCATGCCGGGCGGTGGAACTGGATACATCCCATTCAACCTATACCGATCTGGAGAACAAGACAATTTTCCGATGAACTGGGTCATTTCCCGCGAAAATCTGTTCAGGATGGATGAACGCATCCTGACAGACTCATCGTTGAACATCGTCATCAAAAAATTGAACGCCACAACAACGCAATGACCATTGCATTACATCATAAGTTGGGGGGTGGTGAATGAGCTGAGTCATGTTCCATCACGTACACACACACTTTGCTGAGATCGGAAAAATTGCCGTCAGGTCAGGTTTTAAACCTGACCTTCAACCAACTCATCCAAGTTTCACAGCCGTTCCGGATGCGCTTACCATCAACATACTTCCATTAGCTCCGATCGTCTCAAAGTCAAGATCAATGCCAACAATGGCATCCGCCCCCATGGCCCTCGCCTTGTCTTCCAGCTCACGCAGGGCCGTGACCTTTGCTTCTTCCATGACTTTTTCATAGGTGCCGCTGCGACCGCCAAAGAAGTCCCGGAGTCCCCCAAGGATATCCTTAAACACATTGGCTCCAATGATGGTTTCAGAACTGATGACCCCAAGATAGGTCCTGATACTCCGGCCTTCGACGCTGTTGGTAGTTGTCGTAATCATTTGTTGACTTTTTTGATCGATTTTAAAGGATGATGATCGAAAACTTCAATGTTTTCGTGAATGTAAAGTAGGTTTGGAGATCAAAAAAGTTGCATGATGAAGAAAGTATCGATCATTATCGCCTTTATGGTCTGCAGACTGGCCGTGATGGCCGACGAGGGCATGTGGCTGCCCATGCTCCTCGGACAACAAGTCTATAATGACATGGTCAAACGCGGACTCAAGGTCAGCAAAGAACAGCTGTATAGCATCAACAAATCATCCATCAAGGACGCCATCATCATCTTCGGCGGTGGTTGCACCGGAGAGATCGTCAGTGCCGAAGGACTTATCTTTACCAACCACCACTGCGGGTATGGTGCGATCGCCGCCGCCAGCTCTGTGCAGAACAATTACCTCCGGGATGGCTTCTATGCCAAAACCAAGGCCGACGAGATACCCGCCGCCGGCTTGAGTGTACAATTCCTCCTGCGCATCGAAGATGTCACCAAACGCATCGACAGCGCGGCAGAAGGCCTCACCGGTGCAGAACGTGCAAAAAAAGTGGCGGAAGTATCCGCACTCATCAATCAGCAGTATTCCGATCCCGCCAACAACATCGAAGCACGGGTGAACGCGCTGTTCAAGGCCAACCAATTCCTCGTATTCGTATATCATCGATATAAAGATGTGCGCCTGGTAGGAACACCTCCCGAAAGCATAGGAAAATACGGTGGAGACACCGATAACTGGGAATGGCCCCGCCATACAGGCGATTTCTCCGTTTTCCGTGTGTATGCAGGAAAGGATGGTAAACCCGCAGATTACTCGCCGTCCAATGTACCACTGAAACCCAGATACTTCCTGCCCGTATCCATCAAAGGGGTAAAAGATGGCGACTACGCCATGACCTATGGATACCCCGGAGGTACCAACCGATATGAAACCTCTTTCGGTGTAAAATTGAAGACAGACTTCGAAAATCCCGCCCTGGTGGAGCTGCGCGACATGCGCCTGAAACACATGTTCGAACAAATGCGCCAGGATCCGGCCGTGAAACTAAAACTGGCTTCATCCTACGCCGGCATCGCCAACTACTGGAAATTCTTCGACGGAGAATCCAAACAGCTCCTCAAATACCGGATCTACGAACGGAAGCAGGCTGATGAACAGGCCTTCCTTGGCTGGGCCAAGGGCAAACCCGAGTATGAGAACATATTCAATGAATGGCAGAAGGCATATAAAGCTTGGGAACCCTATGCCAGGCACCGCATGTACCTTAACGAAGGCGTCCTCGGCTCACCCCTGCTTGCCTTCGCCGCCTCCCTCATGACACTCGAAGCAGATATGGTGAAAAAAGGTGTGGATCATCCGGATGTCAAAAGAGGCATCGAGGCTGCCTCACGCTCACGGACCGCATTTCTGCAGGAGGCCGATATGCCCTCCGACCGCAAGATCCTCACAGACGTTATGCGGATGTACTACCGCAACATCGACAAGGATCAGCATCCCTCCGGATTCTTTGAAAAACTGGCTTCCACATTCGGGAGCCTGAAGGAGGATGCAACCTATGGCAAATACTCCGCCCACGTCTTTGGTAGTTCCATCATCACCGATGATGCCCGGTGGAATGCATTCGTGAAGAACCCCGACGCCATCAAACTGCAGGAAGATCCTGCATACCACGCCGCATCCACGTTCTA
Source organism: uncultured bacterium (assembly GCA_903959965.1). Classification (GTDB taxonomy): domain Bacteria; phylum Bacteroidota; class Bacteroidia; order Chitinophagales; family Chitinophagaceae; genus Pollutibacter. The sequence goes on along the minus strand of CAJBZC010000166.1, from coordinate 355 downwards.
CAAGAGTTACAGCAACCGCTTTGGTCAGGCACGCCAACTATTCATGGCTGCCAATGACGAACTGTCAAGGCTCTACCTGAAAGGAGTAAGGGCTATGAATCCAACCAAAGTAATGTACCCAGATGCCACCTTCACCATGCGCGTCAGCTACGGACAGGTGAAAAGCTACCAGCCCCGCGATGCCGTGAAATACGACTATGTCTGTACCATGAAAGGCGTGATGGAAAAATATAAGCCCGGAGACTATGAATTCGACCTGCCGGCCAACCTCGTCGAACTCGCGAAAAAGAAAGATTTTGGTCAGTACATCGACAAACAGCGAAATGATCTGGTCGTCTCTTTCATCACCACCAAT
>CAJBZC010000165.1 GCA_903959965.1 uncultured bacterium | reverse complement strand
CTCACGCGCAGGTGGCCGAATTACGCATCACACCCGATCCTCTCCGTGCTATCAGAACATTTGAATCAGGAGTCAGCGTACAGGAACGCTCCAACGCCGCCTATTTCAGCTTTATTTGCCCATCAGTTGATGTCGGGAATAAAAAACGTGTATTCCTTCCAGCGATGGGATCGCGATCAACCCGGCCTGGCTGTCATCCAGGCAGGCGATGGCCGGTTCATGCGTGACAGCACAGGCCGGTTGATCGTCATCAGCCAGCTGGCGAGGTCCGGATCCAACCTGCCTTTTTTCATCACCAACGGCAATACGCCACAGGGTATTTTCAGGATACAGGGGACCGGAGTTTCGAGGAACCTGTACATCGGTCCGACCCCCAATCTTCAGCTCCTGATGCCATTTGAAGGTTTATGGTCAGCCTACCTGCTGCCTGAAACTCCGGACAGTTCCAATCCGATGCAGGCCTATCTTTCGAGACTGCCGGAAAGCTGGTGTGCTTACCGGCCCATGCAGGAAGCCTACCAGGCCGGTAAGGCCGGACGTTCGGAAATCATTGCGCACGGCACCACGATCGACCCTGACTATTTCCAGCACAGGCCATATCATCCCATCTCCCCCACCCTGGGTTGTTTGTGTGCCAGAGAGATCTGGGATCCTGCTACGGGTCGACTCGTAGAAAGTGATCAACTACTGCTTTCAGATACCTATGTTAAAGCATCAGGTCCCGACGGATATCTATTCGTCATCAATCTGAATGATCGAAGGGAACCTGTCAGCCGGGTTGAGGTGGAAAGGCTCGTCGAAGCCTTTGAACGGGACCAATTAGGTTTGCCGAGGTGAGAAGCTCCGACGAGCATCCATTCAGAACGGCAGATCATCCGAACCCATTGCCACTCCGGCATCAGCGAGCGAAGCCCCCTTTGAAACAGTGCCTTCATCTTCATCGTCCCGCTGTGACGCGCCTAGCAGTTGAATGGAGCGTACATTGAGGGTCAGCGTCGCTCCGGCAGATCCGTCATTTCGGGTGTATGTACGCAGATCCGGCGCCCCCTCCACAAAAACCTGCTGGCCCTTACGCAGATAAGGCGCGACCCCTGACTTTTCCGTCCAATAGGCACATTCAACCCAGATGGTCTTTTCCTTTTGCACCCCCTGAGCATCCTTGAAGCGTTCCGAGTGCGCCACCGAAAAATTGATGACATTTCTTCCGTTGACCTGATTGGTAGTACAATCCTTACCCAGGTTTCCGATCACTTGTGTTCTGATCATGGTATAAAATTTATGACTGCAAATTGGCCCTGAAATGAGGGGAGACCAAGGTTAAATGACCGGATCGCCTGTGTTCTTTTCAGATACTGAAGGGGAAATTCATCGTCAAATCAAGCGGTTATTCCCGTCACCGGACGTTAAACCAACATGCGAGGCCTCCATCGTTCTTCTTACCTTTGTAAAAGAATCATGAGTAAGCACGGCAAAGTAATGGTAGCGATGAGTGGCGGTATCGACAGTACCGTCACTGCCCTGATGTTGAAGGACATGGGGTATGAAGTGGTGGGCATCACTATGAAGACATGGGACTATGCTCATTCGGGCGGTGGCGGCAAGGAAACCGGCTGCTGCAACCTGGACTCCTTCAATGATGCCCGCGCGGCAGCTGTCCAGCATGGCTTTCCGCATTTCATCCTGGATATTCGGGACGAGTTCGGAGACGCCGTCATCCAGGACTTCGTAGACGAATACCTGGCAGGCAGGACCCCGAATCCCTGTGTGATGTGCAATACGCACATCAAGTGGAAGGCGCTGCTTAAAAGAGCGGATG
>CAJBZC010000164.1 GCA_903959965.1 uncultured bacterium | reverse complement strand
CCGGAAAATAGCTGTACAACTGGCTGGCCAGTTGCTGCGGAAGCCCCTTTTCCTGCATGGTCTGCACCAGTTTGGATTCATCTCCGAGTGGATTGGATCCGCCGCCATACATATCCGGAATAAGCAATGTGAAGGATTCAGCCACGCCATAGCTTCCGTACAGGAAAGCATAGGCCGTGTCCAGCCCTCCGTTAGACTTGACATTGGAGAGGCTGTCTGCCCCTATTTTCAAAGACGCCTGACCTCCTCGTATTGTAGCCTTCGAATAATCATATGTGGTAAACAACATCACCGCATTTGCCAGGATGCCGATCAGGCCGGCTCCCAGCGCGATCCCGGACGCCTTCAGAAAAGCGGGAATCTCCCCGCTGCGGAAAGCTACAATCAAGCGACCGATGGTCATGAAAGCGGCCGTCAGCAGGAAGTAATACACAATTTGATAGTGGTTGTGGAAGATGAGGATCGAACTGAACAACGCAGTCAAAGCCGCGCCGGTCCAGAACCGACGTTCGAAGATCATCCACAACGCGCCCAGCAGGGCCGGAAGATAAGCGATCGATAACATCTTGGTATCATGCCCCACAGAAATGATGATCCCGTTATAGGAGGCGTAGGCATAACCCAGGGCGCCGAATATAGCCAGCCACGGACCTGCGCCGAAAACAAGGGCAAGGAAATAGAACCCCAGGCAGGCCAGGATGAAAAACCGGAATGGTTTGGGAATGAACAGCGAAAAAGCCTCGTTTGCGTAATAGCTCAGATAGTTATTATTATTCGTAGCAATCTGATAACCCGGCATCCCCCCGAACATATTGGTCGTCCATAATGGCGCCACGCCATCGTGGGAGTCGCGATAATCCTGGATGTCCTTGCTCATGCCTTTCCAGTGAATGATATCGCTCTGTTGCAACACCTGTCCTTCCAGGGCCGGTTTGCAATAGATCACGGACACCACGATAAACACCGTGATGGCTGCCAGATGAGGCAGGAGTTTGCTGAAGTCGAATCGCTTCATATCGTTGGGATTGGTAGTTGGCAATATTAAGTGGTTTCGATGAAAACTCGATGTTTCCACGATATCCATTGCAGGGTTTCGCTTGTCAGGATCGGGTTTCTTTAATCAGTCCCGCTACGATCTTGTCGATCGGCAGTGTGACACAGTCCGGAGAAAAATGATCCCAATCGATCATCCGAAAGGTTTCCGTTTCACCCGTCGCATGATACACCTCCATCTGTCGCTCATCGAAATCGAATGGCTTGACACGGATCGGCACGGAGATAGATTCCAGTGCAATGGCCTCGTAATAGATAGACATGATCTGATGGTCAGGATTAAAGGCGGAACGCTGATAGAAGTCAGTTGTGTAGATATGCCTTCCAATCCTCACCTTCAATCCCATCTCCTCCATGAATTCGCGCTCCAGGCAGTCCCGTGTCCCTTCGCCGAATTCAAGTCCACCCCCTGGGAATTTGGTGATGTAACTGCCTCTGATAAATTCATCGCTCACCAACACCCGGCGATCTTCCTGCATCAGGATGCCATATACTCTTACATTGATCATCTGCTTTGATTTGGGATGGTTCTCAGGATCCGGGGTTTTCAATCTCCCCTTTGAATACGAAGGTGGCTGGTCCGCTCAAACGGATATGCTGATATTGATCTGGCCCGGCACAATCAAACTCCACGCGGAGCCTGCCGCCCAGGGTCTCTACGTTGATGGTGTGCATGCCCGGTATCCCTCCGGATGCGACGATCGCGCTGGCCGTCACTCCGGTGCCGCAGCTGTAGGTCTCCGCTTCGACTCCACGTTCAAAGGTTCTGACAAAAATGCCGTTGGCACCCCTTTGTTCCACAAAATTGACATTGATGCCTGCCGCACGGAACGGCTCGCTGTGACGGATCGAACGGCCGCAGGTCTCCACATCCAGTTCTTCGATGCCCTCCACAAAACGGACATAATGTGGGGATCCTGTGTCCAGCACGCGATCCTCCTCAATAAAACGGATGCCCTCCACATCAGACATCCACAATCGAACGCCTCCGTCAGGCAATAGTTCGGCTTCATGGTCGCCATCCGGAGCCAGAAAATGAAACCTTTGGGAGTCAAGGCCCAGGTCGGCCGCAAATCGCACAATGCACCTTGCACCATTGCCACACATGCTGCCGGGTGCACCATCCGCATTGTAATATGCCATGGTGAAGTCATATCCTTCGCGGCTTCCCAGCAACATCAAACCGTCGGCTCCGATACCAAATCTGCGATGACACCAGCCGGCGATGGTTCCTTTTGATAGATGTCCGATCTGGCCGGCACGATCGTCCAGAAGTATGAAGTCATTGCCTGTGCCCTGGTATTTGTAAAATGGGAGAATCATTTGCGTGATGATGTTGAGCAAAAAAATTGCCGGGTTAATTCGGAGAAGTGCGCAGGAAGCGACTATACATCCGCGGCCAGCCGCTCCAGGGTGCGCAGGATCAGCCGGTCTACCGCCGCCTGCCCGTCTGCCGAGAAACTCCGGGATACCCGGTTGGCCACCACTGCATTGAGCGACAGTGCATGATGCCCGAGCAGCTTGCCAAGGCCATAGATGGCAGAGGTTTCCATCTCGAAGTTGGTGATGCGATGGTGTCCGAAAGAAAAATCCGTGAGCATCTGGTTCAGTCCGGGATGCGCCAATCCAAGTCTGAGCACACGCCCCTGTGGCCCGTAGAATCCCGGACAAGTGACCGTGATGCCGTGAAAAAATCCCTCCGTAAATCGCTTCAGTAAGGAAGGACTTCCCATACTGAT
>CAJBZC010000163.1 GCA_903959965.1 uncultured bacterium | reverse complement strand
GTCCGAAGCCTCATCCTCCTCGATGAAATCGGCAGGGGGACCTCCACCTACGATGGCATTTCGATCGCCTGGAGCATCGTGGAATATCTGCACGCCAGCACCTGCAAGCCGAAAACGCTCTTCGCCACCCACTACCACGAACTCAACGAATTGGAAGAAAAACTGAAAGGTGTCAGTAACTTCCATGTCACCAACCGCGAGGCCGACAACCGCATCATCTTCCTGCGGAAACTCGCCCCCGGGGGTAGCACCCACAGTTTCGGACTGCACGTGGCGCGGATGGCGGGCATGCCGCCGGAATTGCTGAAGCGTGCCCATGAAGTGTTACGCCAACTCGAAGCCCAGCGAGAAGAGGGCGGACTAGATGCGAAAGTGAAAGGACTGGCCGCTCCCAAAGTGCAGCTGTCCATCTTTGATACCCATTCAGAAACATTCGACAGGATACGCACGACCCTTGACGGCATCGACATCAACCGACTTACGCCGGTTGAAGCGCTCATGAAACTGAATGATATCAAACAGATGATCCGCTGAGCAGGAAAGGGGTCAGGCTCAGATGAGCGTCTTGACCAATGCTACCACCTGATCGATCTCTTCGCGGGTATTATGGCGACTGAAAGAAAAACGCACGGCGATCCTGTTGGGATCCGTGTTGATGGCCCTGATCACGTGCGATCCCTGGTTGGCGCCGCTCGTGCAGGCACTTCCTCCGGAGGCACAGATATGATTGATGTCGAGATTGAAGAGCATCATCTCTGACTTTTCAGACTTCGGGAATCCAACATTCAGCACCGTGTAAAGACTCTGGCCCTCCGGATCACCATTGAACGTGGCCGACGGCACTTCCGACCTCAGCCGATCCATCATATACATCTTCACGGCGTGGATCTGTGCACGGTCAGCCTCGTGTTCGGCCGACGCCAATTCCAGCGCCCTGGCAAAACCAACGATCCCATAAAGATTTTCGGTACCTGCACGCATGTTGCGCTCCTGGGCTCCTCCGTGGATACACGGCTGGATCCGAACATTCTCATTGATATAAAGCAGTCCCGAACCCTTGGGTCCGTGAAACTTATGGCCGGAACCGGTGATGAAATGCACCGGCGTGTTGCGCAGATCGAAGGGGAAATGGCCGACGGTCTGCACCGTGTCCGAATGAAAGATGGCGTTGAATTTTTTACACAACTCCCCGACGGCATGGATGTCCATCATGTTCCCGATCTCATTGTTCGCATGCATCAGGGTGACCAATGTTTTCTCTTCACTATCCGACAAGAGACGTTCGAGGTCATCCATATCGATATGCCCATCGGGCCTGACCTGCACGAAACTCAGCGAAGCCTCGCCACGTTTATGGAGATGTTCTACCGCGTGCAGCGTCGCATGGTGCTCGATGGGAGAACTGATGATATGAGTGCAGCCAAGGTCACTCACGGCCGCGAAAATGGCCGTGTTGCTGCTCTCCGTGCCTCCGCTGGTAAAAAAAATTTCGGCAGGATGTGCATTGAGGATTTTAGCCACGGATTTCCGGGCGTTCTCCACGGCCAGCCTGGTCTCCCTACCATAGGAATAAATCGAAGAAGGGTTTCCAAACCGATCAGTCAGATAGGGCATCATCGCATCCAGCACGCGGGGATCCAGATTGGTCGTGGCAGCGTTATCGAGATAAATGCGTGTAGCCATATCCGTTAGTTTGTTGAAGTCATCAAAGACACTCGTTGATATCGCGGATGAACCGTTGTGCCATGTTTGCGGCAGAAGTTTCGTGATCGCTCTCAGCAATGATTCGGATGATGGGTTCAGTATTGCTTGCGCGCAGATGCACCCAGCCATTGTCGAACTCAATTCGTAATCCGTCGATCCGGTTGATCGGCTGCGAACGATAACGATCCGCGAGTTTATCGAACACGGTGCCGAGATTGACCGAAGGATCTAGTTCGATTTTATTCTTGCTGATGAAAAAATCCGGATAGCTGCGACGAAGCTGTGCGGCGGTCTTCCCACTGCGTGCCAGCTGGCTGAGGATCAATGCGATGCCGATCAGCGCATCGCGTCCGTAGTGCAGTTCAGGAACTATGATGCCTCCGTTACCTTCTCCGCCGATGACGGCGGACACTTCCTTCATGCGGTTGACGACATTCACTTCTCCCACTGCACTGGCATGATAGGTGCCTCCATGTCGCTCGGTCACGACCCTCAAGGCCCGTGTGGAGGAAAGATTGCTGACCGTATCCCCCTTGCGGTGCGACAGCACATAATCTGCCACTGCCACCAGGGTATATTCCTCGCCGAACATACTGCCATCCTCACAAACCAGTACCAGTCGGTCTACATCAGGATCCACAGCGATGCCGAGGTCTGCTTTTTGACGCACCACATCGGATGACAGTTGCAGGAGGTTCTCCGGCAGCGGCTCAGGATTGTGCGCAAAATGTCCCGTTACGTCTCCATTGAGTAAAACAATATTCTCCGGCCTTACGCCCAGCGCCTTGAGCAATTCGGGGACATAGATCGCACCGGTGCTGTTGACCGCATCAACGACGATGCGGAAATCCCGGGCAGCGATGGCCGACGGATCCACCAGGTCATGGGCCAGTATTGCTTCATTATGATATTGCATGGCGCCGTCGCCGGATCTGATCGTTCCCAGTTTATCAACAGGAACAAACGAAAAATCCTCCCGCTCCGCGAGGGACAAAACCTCCAGTCCATCGGCTCCGCTGATGAACTCACCATTTGCATTCAGCAATTTTAGTGCGTTCCACTCCCTCGGATTGTGACTGGCTGTAAGTATGATACCTCCGGCAGCGGATTCAGCCACCACAGCCATTTCAACCGTTGGAGTTGTACTGAGTCCAAGGTCGATCACTTCGACCCCCAGCGATACGAGGGTCTGAGCGACAAGCTGGCTCACCACCGGTCCGCTGATACGGCCATCCCGGCCGATCACCACCTTCTGACCGTTGCCGGACCGAAGGAGCCAGGTACCAAAAGCGGAAGTAAACCTTACAATATCCAATGGGGTAAGGCCCGTTGTCGGCTTTCCGCCGATGGTTCCTCTGATGCCGGAAATGCTTTTAATCAATGCCACGTGATCGGTTTCAGTCTGCAAATTTAATCATTAAAGGGCAAAGGTCATAGCAATGACCTCTCGCCAACCTCCACCCTGCAAAAGGAAACCCTGCACAGGTCAGGGTAATACCTGTGCTTCTTGGGAATTATCCTATTTTTGCAGTATCATGATACCGTTGCAAAGCCTCCCGGGAACTTCCTGGCTGGATGATCTGCTGCATGCCGACTACCGGCTCCTGCTGCTGATCAACCAGGATTTGCAACATCCATACCTCGACCAAGCCACATTGATCTTGCGGGAATCCGTAGCACACGCTCCCTTCTATCTTTTCATGATCATATTCATGATCATGAACTTCGGCCGGCAAGGATTCTGGTGGTTTGTCACTGCCCTTGCACTGGTAAGTACGACCGATTACATCAGCAGCCATTTCATCAAGGAATATTTCGGAAGACCCAGGCCATGCCGGGATGTAATCATGTCCCAACATATCCGATTCCTGGCCCGATATTGTGGTGCCAATGGCAGTTTCATTTCATCCCACGCCAGCAATCACTTTGCGCTGGCGACATTTATATTTCTGACCCTTCGCCACCTGGGACGCGGGTGGTGGCTGATATTCCCATGGGCGGCATCCGTAGCTTACGCCCAGGTGTACGTAGGCGTGCACTACCCGTCTGATGTCATCGCAGGTGCCCTCTTCGGGGCCATCTGCGGATGGCTGGGGGCAGTCTATTTCAAAAAGCGGTCAGGCCCGTCCAAACTTTATCCATGAACGAGATCCTCATCATCATCGGGCTGATCCTCCTGAACGGATTCTTCTCGATGGCCGAAATCGCCCTGGTGTCGGCACGAAAAGCCCGCCTCGAAGGACAGGCTAACCGCGGAGATATCCGCGCCAAAGCCGCTTTCAAGCTGGCCAGTCATCCGGACACCTTCCTGTCTACCGTACAGATCGGCATCACCCTTATCGGCATCCTGACCGGTATTTATTCCGGCGACAAGATCGTAGGGGATGTCGTGGGCGTGCTGGAAGGCATCCCTTCCATCCAGCCTTACGCAGAACCCACCGCCACCGCCATCGTAGTGGTACTGCTCACCTTCTTGTCGCTCATCCTCGGTGAGCTGCTGCCGAAACGACTGGGGCTCAATGCTCCAGAAGCCATTGCAAAATGGGTGGCAGCTCCGATGCGCATCTTCATCACATTGACCTGGCCTTTTGTATGGCTGCTCAACAAAACCACGGGTTTAATGCTCCGGCTCCTGAACATCAAGAGCTCAGACAATCACGTAACGGAAGAAGAGATCAAGGCCATCATCAGCGAAGGCACAGAACAAGGAGCCATAGAAGAGACAGAGCAGGAGATCATTGAACGGGTCTTCCACCTGGGCGACCGGAATATCACCTCACTCATGACCCACCGGAGCGACATCATCTGGTTTGAGATGAACGACTCCGAAGACAGGATCAAGGAGAAAATCCTGCGCGAACCACACTCGGTGTATCCCATCTGCGATGGAGGAATCGACCATATCCGGGGCATCATTTCGATCAAGGACATGTACGTAACGCCCGACGATAAACCCTTCCGAGAATGCATGAAACCCGCCCTCTTCGTGCCGGAAAATAACTCGCCCTACCAACTGCTCGAAAGGTTCAAGCAAACCAAGATCCACACGTGTTTTGTGGTGGATGAATACGGGACACTGCTCGGACTCATCACCCTGAATGATATCCTGGAGGCGATCGTCGGCGAAATGCCCCAGCTGGATGCACAAGACTATGAGATCCGCGAGAGAGAAGACGGCAGCTACCTGGTAGACGCCCAGATTCCGTTCTATGACTTCCTGTCGCGGTTCGAACGGACAGAATGGATGAACGAAGGCGAGCAGGATTTCGATACCCTGGCGGGCTTCATCCTGCACCGGCTCGAAAGGATCCCGACAACGGGCGACCGACTGTCCTGGAAGGAGTTTCAGATCGAAATCATAGATATGGACGGACACCGGATCGACAAGGTGCTGGTCGAGGTATCCGAACAAATCAGGGAAGACATCGCTGAACAATAAGAGCCAAGCGTCTAAACAACTAAACATCTTCTCCATGGATCTGTCACTCTCCGGTCGCAGGGCCGTCATCTGCGGATCTACCCAAGGCATCGGACTGGGCATCGCCCGGGAACTGGCGCTGCTGGGAGCGGATTGCATCCTGCTGGCAAGGGACAAAGCCAGGTTGGAAGCCTGCGTGGCAGATCTTCCCCGAACGGGAGAACAGCGTCACGACTACCGGGTTGCGGACTTCGCTAACCCCGATGAAGTGATATCCGCCATCAAATCCATCATCGAAAAAGGTTCGGTACATATCCTCATCAACAATACAGGAGGTCCGGCACCGGGTCCGATCACCGAAGCGAAGACCGATGCGTTCATTTCCGCATTCTCACAGCATATCGTGAACAATCAATCATTGGTTCAGGCCGTGCTTCCGGGCATGAAGGAGGCCGCTTACGGTCGGATCATCAATGTCATATCCACCTCGGTACGCGTCCCGCTGAAAAACCTCGGCGTGTCGAATACCATTCGCGGCGCAGTAGCATCATGGGCTAAAAGCCTGTCGAATGAAGTCGGAAGATTCGGGATCACTGTCAATAATGTCCTGCCCGGTTTTACTGAGACCGGGCGCCTCGACAGCCTTATCCGATCCATGGCGGCAGACCGGAATGTTCCGGAAGAAATCATCCGGAATCAACTGAGCGAAGAAGTCCCCGCCAGGAGATTCGGAACCGTAGGAGAAATATCAGCGCTGGCGGCCTTCCTGGCATCTCCCGCAGCATCATACATCAACGGAACAAGCATCCCGGTAGATGGGGGCAGGACAGGAAGCATCTGAGTCTGGAAAAACCCGCATCAATGACCGGAGTGCAGACTGTCGACATGAAACGGACAGCCTTTAGTTGACTGTCGGGGTATCCACGCATCATGGTTATAAAAGAAGTTCGGGGTACGAACCTCGTTATCGAAACCCCGATGAAAAACGCCGGTGGAAGAGGAAGCCATCGGAGGTACGATCCAGGCCCAGTCGGCCATCACATCCCTTCCCGCATTTTCCTCATTTCGTATGAATTTCAAGAACTGATCCGAAGCCGCGTGATGATCCGTCAGCATGGCCCCGTCGCGGTCAAATGAATAAATGACCGCTTCGTTCAATACCACCAGTGCCCTGTCCTTCCACAATACACCTTTGGCCTTGATGTCCAGCCCCATTTGTTGGGCGATGACCGGCAATAGATCATAACGGGAGGCATCTCCTAGATTCCGTGCCCCGATCTCCGTGGACATGTACCAACCGTTGAAAGGGGCCGCTGGATAAAGGATCCCCCCAATCTCCAAAACCATGTCCGATATAAAGGGTACCGCATGCCATCGGAGCCCCAAACCATCAAACCATGGATGATCCGGATGAGATAACCGTACTTCAAGTACCAGCGAACGAGGAAACTCATACATTTTTGGAATGCCATCGGCACCAGAAATCAGCCAGGGTAGGATATCAAAAGCACTCCCCTCTCCCTTCCAGCCCCGTTGCTTGCACTGCTCTGTGAAAGACACCTGTGCAGGATCTCCCACGCAGGTGCCATCTGGCTGCATCTGTCCAGCATAACGGATCAACTGCTTATTCCAGATGCGAACCGGAACTTTTCCGTTAACCCCCATCGGAGGAAACACCGTGATGCAGGGACGAATTCGGCCTTCATTGGTCGCCCATGACAGATGCTCCTCCAAAGCACGGGCCACCTGGCCCGGATCTGTAATACTTCGTTTATCCCTGACCGTTAGTGATTTCCAGAATAATCGACCAATACAGCGGTTGCTGTTTCGCCAGGCGAGCCTGACGCCATGAAGAAGTTCGGCATCGGAATGAATATATGTGCCGGTGGCGTTGATCTCATCCCGAACGACGACCAGCCGATCCGACAAACCATCCGTTTCTGTCTCCGCATGGAATTTGGTCAGAAACTCGCTTGCCTGTTGAAATAATCTTTCTCCTAATGGTTGATGCATCAATAATATTACAAGTAAACACAAAAACCGTTCGATTAGAAAAGCAGAAAGATGCATGCATGGTCCCGTTCGCCGGCTCGATCTTGTTTGCTTTTCAAAGGAAAATACTGACCTTGCAATCCCATAATCCCCATACCATGG
>CAJBZC010000162.1 GCA_903959965.1 uncultured bacterium | reverse complement strand
CAACCCCTGCGCCGGGATTTCCTGCCGGCCGATCTTCATCCCCTGCTCGACCGGGCAGGCATCGACGGTACCATCGCCGTGCAGGCCCGGCAGATGATCCGGGAGACTGACTGGCTGGTCAGTCTCGCCGAAGAGGATCCCCGCATCCTCGGCGTCGTTGGCTGGCTGCCGCTTTTCGACCCGACCCTCCCCGACCTGCTGGCCGAATGGGCAGAACGCCCGAAGATCGTGGGCTTCCGGCATGTCGTGCATGACGAACCGGATCCGGATTTCATCCTCCGGCCGGATTTCAACCGCGGCGTCAGCGCCCTGGCCAAATATGGGTGCTGCTACGATATCCTCATCTTTGCCCGGCATCTGCCACAGACCCTCCGGTTTGCCGACATGCATGAAGATCTCACCCTGATCGTCGATCACATCGCGAAACCGGCCATTCGCCGAGCCGTCTTCGATCAGCCGTGGGCCGATGGCATCCGCGAACTTGCCCGCAGAACCCATGTGCATTGCAAACTGTCAGGCATGATGACCGAAGTGCATGATCCCGCCTGGGATATCGATACCATGCGGCCATATGTGGACACCATACTGGAAGCATTCGGTCCCGAGCGGATCATGTTCGGATCCGACTGGCCCGTCAGCCTGCTCGGAGGACAATACCAGCACTGGGTGGATACGGTTGCAGCACTCATCTCCCCACTTTCCCAAACAGAACAACAGGCCATCATGGGGGGCACCGCCGCCAGATGCTATCTGGGCCGTTGATCTGCCGAATGCTGGTGTCCTGGAATCAACCAAAGAATATAATCAATTTTTGCGACATGGACAATGATATCCGTGGTATTTCAAACCCCGCAACGCCGCTCCGTTTCGGCATGGTCAACCGCATCCGGCCGGAGGCCCTGGACAGCTACATGGCCCTTCACGCCGACGGTCATCCCGGTGTGCGCGATCTCCTCGTCCGATATCATATCCGTAATTTCAACATCTTCATGCAGCGGATCGGCGAAGATTGGTTTGAATTCGCCTATTACGAATACACCGGATCGGATCATGCCGCCGACATGGCCGCCCTTGCCGCAGAGCCTCGCAATATCCAATGGCTGGCCAGTTGCGATCCGATGCAGCAGCCCCTGGCCGGACAGACGGGGTGGACCGTGATGGAGCGGATCTATTTTAATCCTTGACCTCGGGCATCGTCCTTACGCAAGGGCATGCATGTCAGGTGGATGGATGGAATGATTTTTCACCCTGCAATAAAGCCGGCGATTCCGTAACTTCCCTACGGATACAAAACCCGCCAGCCGCCATCATGAAAACCGTCTGCTCCGCCCTCCTGGCCCTCTGTTGCCTCAGCCTGACCGCCCATACCCCCGCCCCGCCAACCGCTAAACCCAATATCATCCTCATTTTTATGGATGACCTGGGCTATGGCGATCTCTCCTGTTACGGCGCGCTCGACTACCGGACCCCCAACCTCGACCGAATGGCCGGTGAAGGCATGCGCTTCACCAACTTCGTATCCGCACAGGCTGTCTGCAGCGCTTCCAGGGCGGGACTGATGACGGGCTGCTACCCCAACCGGGTCGGTATCTCCGGCGCGCTCTTCCCGGGCGCTAAAGTGGGACTCGCACCGGAGGAAGAAACCATCGCCGATCTGCTCAAGGCCCGCGGATATGCCACCGGCGCCTTCGGAAAATGGCATCTGGGCGATGCCCCCGCCTTCCTACCCACCCGCCAGGGCTTCGACGAATACCTTGGCATTCCTTATTCGAATGACATGTGGCCCATGCAGTATGACGGCAACCCCGCCAAGGAAGGCACGCCCAAGGCCAAAGTACCGCCCCTGCCCATTTATCGCAACGAGCGGATCGTAGACACCATCAACAACCTCGAAGAACAGGCTACCCTCACCGGACGATACACCGATGCAGCGATCGCCTTCATCAGGAAAAACAGGAACAAGCCTTTCTTTGCTTATATCCCGCATAACATGCCGCACGTGCCCATCAATGCATCCCCGGCTTTTCGTGGGAAAAGCAAACAGGGATTGTACGGAGATGTGATCATGGAGGTCGATCATAACATCGGTCGCATCTTCAACACCTTAAAGGAACTGGGGATCGATAAGAACACCCTGGTGATCTTCACGAGCGATAACGGTCCCTGGATGAACTACGGACACCACGCGGGTTCAAGCGGTGGACTACGCGAAGGCAAGGGCACATCCTTCGAAGGCGGACAGCGTGTACCTTGTTTGGTTCGCTGGCCCGGCGTTGTGCCCGCAGGATTGGTAGCCAACCAGCTCGCCTCCACCATCGATGTGCTGCCTTCCGTCGTCAGCCTCACCGGTGCTGCCATGCCGCAACGCAAGATCGATGGTGTGGACATCAGCGCTGTCTGGAAGGGGGATATGACTGCCAGTCCGCGCCGCACCTTCTGGTACTATTACCGGAAAAATAATCTGGAAGCCGTCCGCTACGACAACTGGAAACTCGTCTTCGCGCACCCTGCAAGGTCCTACCTCGGACAGGCGCCCGGATTTGAAGGATTCCCGGGCAAGGCCCCGGAAAATATTGATGTAGCCATCGGGCTTTATGATCTGCGTCGCGACCCTGCCGAGCAGCATGATGTTAAGGAGCAGTATCCGGATATCTATCAAAAACTACTGGCCATCGGCGAGGAAGCGCGCACAGAACTCGGAGATGATCTGAAAGAGAAAAAGGGCTCGGCTAACAGACCTTCCGGCCGGATCACAGACTGATCATTTCTTCGGATCGATGAATTCCCACTCCATGATGTGAGGATGCCGGTGCTGTTGTTCCGTGATCCTCTGCATCTGACCGATGATCTCCGGATGTGCGGCCGCAATATCACTGTTCTCGCGGGGGTCAGCATCCAGGTCGTAAAGTTGCCAGGGTGCATTCCTGTCTTTCCGGACATTGGTACGCACACCCTTCCAGCGTCCAATTCGCACCGCGATCTGGCCACCCTTTTCGGGATATTCGAAATAGAGGAACTCATGGGTCTTTTGTCGGTTATGCATGCCCGTTAGTTCGGGCAGCAGGGAGATGCCATCCGTGACGGGCACTTTAGAACCGGTGATCTCCGCCAGGGTAGGCAGGATATCGTATTGCGCCGAGATGTGATCACTGGTCTTTCCTGCCGGGATCCGTCCCGGCCAGCGGGCGATCAACGGCACGCGGATGCCACCTTCGTAGATGTCCATCTTTAGTCCGCGCAACTCACCGGAACCCTTGAAGAAATCCGGTTGCACACCGCCAATATTGAAGGTGTTTCCATTGTCACTCGAAAACATGATGATCGTGTTACGATCCAATCCCAGCGCTTTGATCTTGTCCATGATCATGCCCACCTGGGCATCGAGGTAACTGATCATCGCGGCGTAGGTAGAGAGTGGATGCATCACCGGGGCATAGCTCTTTCCTCCGTAATATGGCTTCTCCTCAAATTTTCCTTCATACATTTTGCGGAAATCTTCCGGTACCTGTAAGGAGAGATGCGGCAGGGTAGAGGCGAAATACAGGAAGAATGGTTTGGATCTGTGTTGATCGATGAAGGCGATTGCTTTTTCTCCCATCTTTTCCGGCGCGAAATCTTTCCCCCTGAATACTTCAAAATCTGCGGCCGTAGCGCTGCGCGGATCGAGGGTTTGGTGCACGTTCACATATTGGTTGTTCAGCGGCACCTTCACATCATTTTCCCAGAGATGTGTCGGATAGTGGCTGTGCGCCTGTTTCTGATCTAGATATCCATAGTAATAATCGAATCCATGCAGCAAAGGACTCCCTGTCGTTCCTGGCATGCCCATGCCCCATTTTCCCACGAGTGCCGTGGCGTATCCCTGTCCCTTAAGCATCCGGGGAATGGTAAAGGCGCCTTCGTAGAGTGGCATCTGCCCGCCCTCCTGATCATCTTCGAATCCTCCCATCTCATAATTTCCGCGGATGTATGAATGTCCGGAATGTTTACCGGTCATCAGCATGCAACGCGAAGGTGCACATACCGGTGCACCGCTGTAATGACGCGTGAATTTTATGCCTTCCGCTGCCAGCCTGTCGATATGGGGCGTGCGTATCAGCCGTTGACCATAAGCGCCGAGTTCGGCATGTCCGAGGTCATCGGCAAAAATGTAAATGATGTTGGGCGGAGGTAGATCCTTTGATTTAGCGGCTTTCGCAGAGAGATCTGTGAGCAAAAGTAGCAGAAGAATGAGGGGCAGTCTGTTCATGTCCGGTAATTTGCAGGGTCAGGGTCTTATCTGCAAGATAAGATTCCGTTTCACCTGAACCTCCGGAAAAACGATGACTATTCGAATTCCAGCTCGTTCTGGAAATACTCCCAGGACACATGCACGGTGTCGAATTGGGGCTTCGGTGTTTTATTGATGTTTTTTTCGGAAATGCCGCCACTTTGCTTTGGCAGTACGACGACAGACATGTTCCGATCAAAATGCGTCAACACGGGTCGTTCGCTGTCTATTTGGCGAGGCTGCTGGGAGATCATGTGCAATGATTATATCTTAATATTACAACTGCACAAAAGAAATGTTTAAAATCTTCCAAAAAACATTAAACAAGAATTGATAATATTAAATATAAATGCCTGGTCAGTAGGCGCGCCCCAGTGTATCGCAGGCGGCTTTCAGCAAAGAACCGGCATCGTTGGCATCTTGCCCCTTCTCCCACCACATGATCCCGTTGGCCAGTGATTTTGCAAGCATTGCCTTCCTCTTGACGGTAGGCTGGCCGTTATAGTATATTGTGTAGTTCGGGAATCCGGTAACAGTTACTGTAGCGCTGTCCGACAGGACACTACCGCCCTGGGCCAGGATGGCTGAATATGCCAGGGTGGTACCCGTCTGAGTAATACCGCTGGCGCGCCCATATGCGGGGATGCCAAGGATTGCCCGCTTTTTCGGCATGCCACGGGTATTGATCCAGTAATTCAGGCTGGTCTGGGCAAGGCTCATATCGCTGTGATGCCGGAAGGGCGCCGTGGTGCTGAAATCATCATAGGCCATGATGTTGTAGAAATCCACCTTGTCGCCCTGCAGCAGTTCTGCGGTGATGGCATCGCGATAGGCACCCGCATATTTGCCGGCGGTGATCGCCGCAGAGAGATAGTACTTCGCATCCACATGGCAGCTGTCGCCCAGTTCTTTCATCAAGGCGGTGAACGTGACCGAAGTACCATCAGCGGTGGAAGGGAATTCCCAGTCGATGTCCACGCCGTGAAGTCCGTAACTCCTCACCGCACCCATCACCTGCCGGATGAAATAGGTGCGCGTCGTGGCAGATCCTGCCATCTGCGCCCAGTTGGCCGTCGTACCATTGAATGACAGAAACACCTTCGCGCCATTGCGCTTGGCCTTGTCCACCACGATGGAGAGCCTGGCCGGATTGGCGATGGTGATATCTCCCGTGGCCCCTACGGCGGCGAATGCGTAATTGATCACATTGCACATCTTGAACTTCACATCGGGGATCGCATCCGGATCCCGGTAAGAGGGCACATATCCTACAATGTAGAACCCGAGGTCTGCCGGCGGCGTAATGTTCACCGTGGGTGGCACCGGTGGTGCGGGCGGCTGTGGCGCGGGTAACTCTGTCTTCCGACAGGAGGCGACCAACAGCATCGTCAGCAGGGCGACGGATCCAAGGAATCTGTAATTCGGGGAAGGATTTAAGGACATCAGCAGCTGCGTTGAATGGTCAGGCTCTAAAATAAGCCCAAAAGATTTAGCTTCGAAAGGCAAGTCACCGAATCTTCACGTTTATTTCCGATTCATGGTTCATCCCGTCATCCAATCCCTGGCCATTAAGATCTTT
The DNA here is from genome assembly GCA_903959965.1 of uncultured bacterium. Lineage (GTDB taxonomy): Bacteria > Bacteroidota > Bacteroidia > Chitinophagales > Chitinophagaceae > Pollutibacter. The sequence continues at coordinate 561 of CAJBZC010000162.1, read as the reverse complement.
AGATGTTGTCTGCTGGTCGCTCTTCCCCTCTTCACAAAGGCGCAGGCGCCGCTGACCACCATCGCCTTTGGCTCCTGCGACCATCAGGACTATGCCCCCAAACTCTGGGATCGCATACTGGAGCAACGGCCACAACTCTGGATCTGGGGTGGTGATAATGTGTACGGAGATACGTATACCATGGATACCCTTCGGGCGAAATACGCCCGCCAGCTCGCTCAGCCGGGCTATCGCAAGTTAACGGAGACAGCCGCTATCACCGGTACCTACGACGACCACGATTACGGCCTGAACGATGGAGGAAAGGAATATACCAGGCGGGCAGAAAGTCGCGACATACTTTTTGATTTTCTTGGCCTTCCGAAGGATGATCCGGCCATACGCAGAACAGGCGCCTATCACAGCCGAATATACGGACCTGCAGGCCGACAGGTGAAGGTCATCAATCTCGATACACGTTATTTTCGCGACAGCCTTCTCCAGGAGCTCTATCGCGATACCGCTACCGGAAAGATCGAGCGCCGCAACCGCCCTGCTCCCGGTCTTGATATCCTGGGCGAT